>DWUP01000170.1 GCA_020012075.1 Candidatus Avibacteroides avistercoris | reverse complement strand
ACCGCTGCTCGGACTGCGCTATATATACAAAATATGGGAGGTAGGCATGAGTCATTTGAAACATAAGAAATAAATACCTAATTTTACAGAATCTTTAATTACCGTAAAAGAGACAAGGACATCATGAAGAAAGCACTCATCACCGGCATCACAGGTCAAGACGGTTCGTTTCTGGCAGAATTTCTGCTTGACAAGGGATATGACGTGCACGGCACGATCCGCCGTTCGTCAGTGGACTACCGCGAGCGCATAGCGCATCTCGAGGGGCGTCCACACTTCCACCTGCACTATGCCGACCTCGGCGACTCCATGAGTATCATGCAGGTCGTCAGCAAGGTGCGGCCCGACGAAATATACAACCTCGCTGCACAGAGCCACGTACAGGTGTCATTCGACTCGCCGGAGTTTACCGCCGATGTCGATGCCACGGGTGTGCTGCGTGTGCTCGAGGCCGTGCGCCTGTGCGGTCTGACAGACACGTGCCGCATATACCAGGCATCGACCAGCGAGCTTTACGGCAAGGTCGAGGAAGTGCCACAGAACGAAGAGACTCCATTCCACCCCTACAGCCCTTACGCCGTCGCAAAACTCTATGGTTATTGGATAGTCAAGGAATACCGCGAAGCCTATGGCATGTTCTGCTGCTCGGGCATCCTCTTCAACCACGAGTCAGAACGCAGGGGAGAGACATTCGTGACACGCAAGATAACACTTGCCGCAGCGCGCATAGCACAAGGCAAGCAGGACAAACTCTACTTGGGCAACCTCTCCAGCCTGCGCGACTGGGGCTACGCCAAGGACTATGTGGAGTGTATGTGGCTTATCCTGCAGAACGATAAACCGGAGGACTTCGTCATAGCCACGGGCGAACAGCACTCGGTCAGGGAATTCTGCCGTCTGGCATTCCACCACGTGGGCATAGAGCTTGACTTCGTGGGCGACGGAGCTGATGAGAAAGGCATCGACCGCGCCACCGGCCGCGTACTCGTCGAGGTGTCGCCTGACTTCTACCGTCCGACTGACGTGGTCAATCTCTGGGGAGACCCGTCGAAGGCCAGACGCGAGCTGGGATGGAATCCGACAAAGACGACATTCGAACAACTGGTCAAGACAATGGTCGACGCCGATATGGCAAAAGTCGCCGTCGAACGCGCCGGCGACCACATACGCACCAATCTCGCAGAATACCTCGAGAAAGGCATAGTCAAATAAGCAAGGAGGCACAACCATGAAAAAAGATGCGAAGATATACGTGGCCGGACACCGGGGCATGGTCGGGTCGGCTATCGTGCGCGAGTTGATGCGGCAGGGATATACCAACATCATTACCCGCACCCACAATGAACTGGACCTGACCCGGCAGGAAGCCGTCGAGAGGTTCTTTGCAGATGAGAAGCCGGAATACGTCTTTCTCGCCGCAGCCAAAGTCGGGGGCATCGTGGCCAACAGTGAGGCATTGGCCGACTTCATGTATGAGAACATGGTGCTGGAGATGAACGTCATCCACTCGGCGTGGCAAAACGGATGCAAGAAGCTGGAGTTCCTCGGTTCGTCGTGCATCTACCCGCGCCTCGCGCCGCAACCGATGAAGGAGGATTGCCTGCTCACTTCGCCGCTCGAAAAGACCAACGAAGCATACGCACTGGCCAAGATATCCGGACTCAAATACTGCGAATACCTCAACCGCCAGTATGGCACAGACTATATCAGTGTCATGCCGACCAATCTCTACGGACCGAATGACAACTACCACCCCACGCACAGCCACGTAGTGCCTGCGCTCATCCGCCGCTTCCACGAAGCCAAGGTGCAGGGACTGCCACACGTCACATGCTGGGGTGACGGCTCGCCGCTGCGCGAATTCCTTTACGTTGATGACCTTGCCAACCTGTGCGTATTCCTCATGGACAACTACTCGGGCAACGAGACAGTCAATGCAGGCACGGGCAAGGAACTCACAATCAAGGAACTCACCGGACTGGTGGCCAAGGTCGTGGGCTATGGCGGTGAAATACGCTGGGACACATCAAAGCCCAACGGCACACCCCGCAAGCTGCTCGACGTCTCCAAGGCCAAGGCCCTCGGATGGACCTACAGGACCGAACTTGAGGACGGACTGCGCCTCGCATACGAGGATTTCCTCGGCAACCCCATGCGCGCCGAGCGTTGAATACGTACATATATAGACATTACAGATTATGATACCCAAGAAAGTATTCGTCTCGGGATGCTACGACCTGCTGCACAGCGGACATGTGGAGTTCTTCCGCCAAGCCTCGCGCTACGGCGACCTCTACGTCGGCATCGGATCAGACGAGACAATCCTGCATTACAAGAAACACCGCACCGTCTACCCCGAGCGTGAGCGCCTGTTCATGGTCAAGTCAATACGCTATGTCAAGGACGCTTTCATCAACGCCGGCAGCGGCATCATGGACTTCGTGCCGACTGTGGAGCAGCTGCGCCCCGATGTCTTCGTAGTCAATGAAGACGGGGCTTCAAAAGAGAAAGAAGAATTCTGCCGCCGCATGGGAATGGAATACATCGTGCTGCCACGCACTCCGTCAGAGGGATTGAAGGCCCGGTCAAGTACAGACTTGAAAAAGGAGACGTGCATGATACCCACACGCCTCGACCTCGCCGGCACATGGATTGACCAGCCATACGTCTCGCGTTACGGCTCGGGATGGGCGATAACCATATCGCTCGTGCCCGACTTCGAGATACGTGAGAGATGCGGTCTGTCCACCTCCACACGCAACTGCATACGCAGCATCTGGCCTTATCGCCTGCCTGACATGATTCCCGAGACCCTCGCCCGCCTCGTATTCTGTTTCGAGAACGACCCCGAGCGGTCAGACGGCATCATCTCGGGGGCGCAGGACGCCATAGGCATCTGTATGCCCGGGCTGGTGCGCCACTATTATGACGGGCACTATTGGCCGGTGCGTTTCGAGTCATGCCATGACGAAGAAGTGCTCAGCTGGCTCGAAGAACGGCTGTGCCTCGTACCCATGTTCCCGCGACGCGACGGATGCTCGGTGGTCGATGGGGCGGTGATAGACGCACCGCACGTCAAGGCACTGACAAAGGCAGCCGACGAATGCTGGGACGCCATACTGGCACGCGACCTCGGGCGTTTCGCAGCGGCCTACCGTGCATCGTTTGAGGCACAGACGGCCATGTTCCCGGCCATGCTGCAGCCCGGCGTGCAGGAATACATAGACCGCTACTCGGCCATGGACGGCGTATTGGCATGGAAGATGCCCGGAGCAGGCGGAGGCGGCTACCTCGCACTGGTCTGCCGCGATGCGGCAAGCATCCCGGCAGAAGGCATACGACTGACGATAAGACGTAAACAAAACCTGTGACACACATGAAACGTTACTGCCAGACACTCACCCTCGCCGACGATGACCAAGCCATCGGCCAATATGTAGAAGCGCACCGCCACGTGTGGCCAGAAATCAAGGAAGGCATCCGCTCGGTGGGCATCATCGACATGCAGATATACCGCCTCGGGCGGACACTGTTCATGATAGTGGACACCGTGGACGAGTTTGACTGGGAAAAGGACAACGCGCGCCTCGCCACATTGCCGCGACAGGCAGAATGGGAGGCATACGTCGCACGATTCCAAGGCTGCGACCCTTCCGCACCGTCTACCGACAAGTGGCAACTGATGGAACAAATCTTCAAGCTATGAGCCGGGGTGGCATGTTCCGTGGCGCAGACGGGCGCAGCTACGCCGCCGTCTTTGCCCTTGTCGCCTCGCTCTTCTTCCTATGGGGGGTGGCGCACAGCATACTGGATGTGCTCAACAAGCACTTTCAGGACGTGCTGGTCATCTCCAAGGCACGCAGCGCGCTGGTGCAGGCCATGGTCTATGGCGGCTATTTCCTGATGGCGTTGCCGGCGGGGCGCATCATTCGCCGGTGGGGATACCGCGCGGGCATCATCACCGGCCTGCTGCTCTACGGCATAGGTGCCCTGCTGTTCATACCGGGGGGAAAGATGATGTCGTTCCCCTTCTTCCTGCTATGCCTCTTCGTCATAGGATGCGGGCTGACATGCCTCGAGACTTCCGCCAATCCCTACGTCACCGTCCTCGGCGACAAGCGGTCGGCGGCAGGCAGGCTCAACCTCGCACAGGCGCTCAACGCCCTCGGGTGGGTCGTGGGGCCGATGCTCGGGGGACTGCTCATCCTCGGCGACGGCGGTGGCGGCATAACTTTGCCCTACGCCGTGATAGGCTGCGTGGTAATCGTGCTCGGGGCAGTGTTCACACGCCTGCGGCTGCCATCTCCCGAGGAATCGGACGATGCACCGGCAGACACACCGGCAGCACCCGGCTCATCCATCTGGGGTGTACGCACGTTCCGCTACGGCGTGGTGTCACTGATGCTCTATGTGGCGGCACAGACGGGCATCAACTCGTTTTTCATCAACTATGTCATCGAGGCCGACACCTCGCTCAGCCCCTCGCAGGCGGCCGTGATGCTGTCCGTCGGGGGCATGGGGCTGTTTATGGTGGGACGGATGGCAGGCTCGTTCATCCTCAAGGCCGTGTCACCGTCGCGCCTCATGGCAGCCTGCTCGGTCGGGGCGGCCGCGTGCATGGTGCTGGCCATGTCGCTGCACGGCACGGCAGGCATTGTCGCGCTGTGCATCACCTACGCATTCGAGAGTGTCATGTTCCCCACCATCTTCTCGATGTCGCTGACAGACATCAGCGGCAGCAATACCAAGACTGCGTCGTCCTATCTCGTCATGTCGATTGTCGGCGGAGCCGTCGCACCGGTACTGATGGGACTGCTCGGGGAAAACGACATGTCGCGGGGATTCCTCGTGCCGCTCGCATGTTTCATAGTGATAGCTGCATACGCCATGTCCTACAAACGGCTCAGGCCGAAGCATCAGATGACACAGCGACGCTGACAATGGCAGCCGGCCTGCACCCATATCGGGGCTTGGCAAACCGACAGGCGTCAGCCAAAAGACTCTGAAAGCCGTGTGCCGGTGGCAAAGACCACGGCACACGGCTTATTTTACGCCCGCACGTCAGGCACTGCGGCAGACGGCTCACCGTGCCGGCGGCGATGGCATACGATGCCATGAGGAAAAACATTGTATGCAAAATGCCTTGGCATACGATGATATGCGGCATAGCATCAGACCCCACAGGCCGACGGCCGAAACATCCGTCCCGCGACAAATGGAGAGGGGGCGCGTCACTCGGCATTAGCACGCAGCCACTCGGTGCGGCGCGCGTCGGGCAAGTGCCTGACCTCGAAGTCCTCGAAGCGTGCCGTGAAACCCTCGCCGTCGGGACAGGCGGCCATCATGCCGACCATGACGGGCGTGTTGTCCTGCAACCACGCATTGCGCATCATGACATAATTGACATCGTCAAACGAATAGAAAATCTCCACGGCGTCGAGGCGGCGGACGGCTTTGATCCAGACACAGGTGACAGGCTCGTCAAGCGCGATGACACTCCAGTCCGACGTGCGGTGGGTGACGACCACGCTGAGGTTGTACTTGCCATCGACATACTCGACACCTGCCTTGATATAGTTTTCGTGGTCGATGCGCAGCATCAGTCCGGCTTGGTCGAAGCGCGTGCGATAGTCGCCGCTGACCTTTACCTTGGCCTCAAACTCTCCGCCGTAGGTGGCATAGACAAACGGGGCATCATCGACCGTGAAGCCATAGTGCGAGATGCGCCAGTAATCACTGTGGGGAGTGACCGACATCGTCAGACTGCCATCGTCACCGACTGCCCACTGTTCGGGCTCGTTAAACCACTGCATACGGTCAAGTGTCTGCGCCGCAGCCGACTGCACGGCGAGCAAGGCCGCAAGGCCTGCAAAGAAATGTTTCATGTCATCCATCATTTTAATTATTGCCAATCAGAGCTTGCCGCCTGCCACACGACTGGAGGCGGTTTTTTTGTCTACATTTGCAAAAGTAGGACGGCAGACAGCCGCGTGCAATGACTATTAATGACCAATTTTCACCGGCAAGCAATGAGCGATGACGACAAACTATTCAGACGGCTCGACCGCGAGCTGTCGGCACAGGACTTCGGCGGCAGCACCGCCGGGAGCGAAAGTCTGGACACCTACCGGCAGGCCGCACGCGGATATGCCCTCATCGAGGGGGCAATAGCCGTGCTGAGCGACATGACGACGGGCAGGAGCTATGTCAGCCACGGCAGCTTCGGGCGGACGCTGGGCCTCGCGCACAGCGACGGGGAGATGACAGTGCCGTCGATTTGGGAGGACGAGATACTGCGCCTCATCCATCCCGACGACCTGCACGCCAAGTATCTCGACGAGCTGCGCTTCTTCCACCACGTCAGACGCCTGCCCCGCGCGCAACGGGCCAACAGCTTCCTCGCCGACAAGCTGAGGATGCGCGACACCTCGGGCAGGTGGCACACGGCACTGCACCGCCTGCACTATGTGCCCGCACCCGGCTGCAACGGGCTGTGGCTAGCACTGTGCCTCTATACGCCTCTGACATTCGACTTCACAGGCACGGCCATCGTGGTCGAGACAGCTGACGGCAACATCACCTCGCTCGGCACCGGCCACGACAATCTCATCCTGTCACAACGCGAGCGACAGGTGCTGCGCCTCATAGACCGCGGCATGACAAGCAAGGACATCGCCGGCTGCCTGTCGATCAGCCTCAACACGGTGAGCCGCCACCGCGCCTCGATTCTCGCACGACTGCGCGTGGGCAACTCGGTCGAAGCATGCCGCATAGCCCGCGAACTGGGACTGGTCTGACATCTCCCCACCCGCCTGCAGCCACACACCGCACGACGGGACATAAAAACGACCGCTCCCGCACGACATGCGCCGTGCGGGAGCGGAAAAGCAGTTTCAAAATGCCCGGATTACCTTCTCAAGCCGAGGGCTTTGATGAGAGCACGGTATCTCTCGATATCGCGTTCCTTGAGGTAGGCCAAGAGCGAACGGCGTTTGCCGACGAGCTTGGTCAGCGAGCGTGCAGTCGTATAATCTTTATGATTTGACTTGAGATGCTCAGTCAAATGAGAAATACGGTAGGAGAACAATGCCACTTGCGATTCGACCGAACCGGTGTCAGTGTTGGACTTCCCGTACTTTTCAAAGATTTCTTGCTTTTTGCTTTTGTCTAAATACATAGCTCTAAACTTGTTTATATATAATGTATGACTGTAAATCGCGGCAAAGTTAATGCTTTTGACCTTAACGGCCAATACGCCGGCGACATTTTTTGACAGACTGCATGACATTGCGCCCAATTTCGCCCCTCACAGCGCGGCATAGTCGCGGCTGTAGCGCAGCATCTGCTCGTCATAGGCTTCGCCATAGGTCACGCGCACGTCGGTGATGCGTCCCGCGGCATCGGTGACCGCCTCATAGCGGGGATTGATAAAGCCCTTGTAGGGGGCGATGCCGAGTCCTGCATAACGTCCCAATACCTCTGCATGCAGCACGGGGTCGATGGTGATGCCATAGGTCTCGACCAATGTGCGAGCTGCGTCATAGTCACCGGTGGACTTGATGCGCTGCACCTCGGCCAGCAGGCGGGCGAAGAGGCCGCGCAACGCCTCGTAGTCATTGATCCTGACGTAGGTCTTGCCGTCACGCACGACCAACTCGACGACATGGTCGGCGCGTCCGTGCTCGAGTGCCCAGCGGGCGATGAGCTGGCGGTTGCGCATGTGGGCTTCCTCGACCTGCGCACCTGGCGCGATGCGGGCGAGCTGTGTCATCAGCCCGTTCATCATATAGGTATAGTAATGAGCCTTGTAAGCATCGGGCGAAGTGATTAGCCCCAGCTCGATGAGTTTAGAGTCGGCGATGTAGTAGAGGCCGAAGAGGTCGGCACGCGCCTCCTCGATCGTTGCACCATAGGCTTTGAGCGCATCGGGACTGACACCCGGCATGAGCCGTCCGGAGCCGTGGCCGAGACATTCGTGCAGGTCGGTGTGCAGCTCGTCGGTCACGTCGCCATAGGTGCGGATGCGCTGCAATTCGGCATCGTCGATGACAAACTCGTCAAGCAGGCCGCTGCCGCGTGATGCCACATTGTAGGCGTGAGTGATGTTGCCTATCGTGACCGACTTAGAGCCGTATGCGGCACGGATCCAGTTGGAATTGGGCAGATTGATGCCTATGGCCGTCGATGGATAGAGGTCCCCGCCGAGTATGGCTGCATCAATCACTTTGGCAGAGACACCCTTGACCTCGGGTTTGCGGTATTCAGCAGCTACCGGCGAATGGTCTTCAAACCACTGGGCATTGGCGCTGATGGTCTCGGTGCGCGCCGTAGCCGCCACGTCCTTGTAATCGACGAGTGCCTCCCAGCTGGCCTTGATGCCGAGCGGGTCGCCATAGGTCTCGATGAAACCGTTCACGAAGTCCACGACCGACGCTGTGTCGGCCACCCACGCTATGGAATATTGGTCGAATGTCCGCAGGTCGCCGGTCAGATAATATTCGATGAGCTTGATTATCACGGTGCGTTGCGCCTCGCTCTCGGCATATTCGAGCGCGCGGTTGAGCCACCCGATGATGTGTGTTATGGCCTCGCCATAGCGTCCTCCCGCCCGCCAGACCATCTCGGCCAGTTGCCCGTCGCGCCTGACCAGTGTCGAGTTGAGTCCCCACTCGGGCGAATGGTCGCCCGCGGCCTGCCTCTTGGCGGCATAGTAGGCTTCTGCCTCGGCCTGTGTCACGCCGTCGCCATAATAGTTGCAGGCCGATGTGGCGACGAGGTCCTGCCCGTCGGCCTGATTGACCCGCTTGGGCATATACGAGGGGTCGAAGATGATGCGGCGCAGTTCGTCCCAGAGGCCGTCCCGGTCCTGCCCGCCGTCGAGCGGCAACGCGCTGTCGGGCAGCTTGGCATATTCGTCGGCGAGGAATGCTTCGCTGAAAGCGGGTTCAAACTTGACCGTCGAATAGTGGTGGTGCACCCCATTGGCAAACCACACACGCTTGAGGTAGGTCGTCAGTGCGGCGAAACCGTCATCATCGCGCCGCCCGGCACCGGTGACATAGATGGCTTCGAGCACCTTGCGCACCTTGATGTTGTGGCGGCAATTCTGGTCATAGAGGATGTCGCGTCCCCACAGAGCTGCCTCGGTCAGGCAATAGGCCAGTGCCTTCTGGCGCACGGTCAGCCGCGCGAAGCCATCGACGCGGTAGCGCAGCATCTGCAGGTCGGCGAACTTCTCATCAGTATAGCTGAACGTGCTGTCGCCCGCGCTGCATGGTTGATTGTCGTTGTTCATTGTCCAGTCATTTTTATGGTCACGGCATGATGTCACGTCCGCCTGCGCGGCCGGCCACCCGCGTCCCGTCAGTAAATCAATTAGAAAAGGCGGAGGCCGACATCATCTGTCGCCGTCCGCCATGATGGTTATCACTGCCGTCGGCCGCACGATCCGTTGCACGGACGACAGGCTTCGGGCGGTAAAAGTCTTGCCGCCTAAGCCTTGTAGACTTTGCTATTCCGATAGCTGTCCCTTTATCAACAGGAGTTTTATTCATTATCCAATAATGCCACTACTTCAGCCTTCAACCTTGGCAGATGATTGATTACCATGCTCCAGAGGATATCTGCCGACAGGCTGTCATATCCATGAATGATGTAGTTTCTCGCATCAACTATCTTGCGCGAATCTGTGATGGCAATATTTCTGTCCGCCTTTAAGATTCTGTTCGTGGCTTCACCTATGATTTCTATGTTCCTTTCGATAGCCCGCCTGAGGCAGATATTACCGCAGAAGTCATCAAACGACTTGGGCTTGTCGCCAAAGAAACCGTCTATTTCTTCAATGGCTGTCAGAATGTCCTGCAAGTGTTTCTTTATCAAATCATCCATATATCAATGCCTTTGTCGCGTCCACATTCCTTTTCAGATATGGATTCTTTATGGTTTGCTCTTCCAGCAAGTCCACTTCCCTGCCGAACAATTCCTCCAAAGCATATTTGAAATCAAAGTAATTATCAAAGTAGTCTCCCACTTCCGCCTTATTGAAAGACACGATCAAGTCTATATCGCTATTATCTTTGAAGCGGTCAGTAAGTATAGAGCCGAACGCAAACAGCTTGCCCACCTTGTGCTTCTTGCACAGAGCGGCAATCTTCTCTATATTGTTTTCTATCAGCTTCATAGTCAGGCTTGCTCGTAACGCAAAGATAGTAAAGTTATGCCACAGCCACACTATTTATCGAGGGATTTTCCACCATCTCCAGAGTCTGCCGGGCCGATAGGAGCCGCTACCTGCGCGGCCGGCCACCCGCGTCCCGTCAGTAAATCAATTAGAAAAGGCGGAGGCCGACATCGTCTGTCGCCGTCCGCCATGATGGTTATGACTGCTGCCCTCCGCCGCCGCTTGCGGCCTGTGGCGTGGGGCAGGCACAGCTGTTGCGCCCGCGGCGCTCGGTCACTTCTTCATCTTCGAGTCGCGGTATTCCTTGGGTGTCATGCCGACGATGCGGTAGAAGGCGGCATAGAACGACTGTCTGTTTGAAAAACCGACCATCGTGCTGATTTCCTCGATGTTCTTGGCGGCATAGCGCTTGTCCACGAGCAGGTTCATCGCCTCCTTGATGCGGTATTCGTTGACAAGGCACGAATAGTTCATGCCGAAGCGCGAGTTGATGACCGCCGACAGATAGCGGGTGTTGGTCTCAAGGTCTTCGGCCAATGCGCGCGCCGAGTAGGTGGCATCCTTGTACTTCTTCTGCCCGACGATGATATTGAGGATCTTGTCATAAAGCGTGTCCGCCAGTTCGGGTCTGATGAGCGAACGGTAAGCGGCGTTCTTTATCTTCCTCTCCCTTATATTGTAAGGCATCTTTTTCTTCTCGGCTCCTTCTTGTTCTTTCAGATCACTCATGTTTCTCTTCCTTTGAATTTAAGCTTTGGATTCTATTTCCCTTTTTAATGGAATATCTTGCAAAAGTAAGACTTCTCTGCGACAAACGCCAAACATTAATCATAAAATATGCAAACATCATGGGCGGGAAAAAACGCTCAAATTCAATGCAAACGACATATCCATGCATAAAAACAAACCGGGGACGTCATCACGACATCCCCGGCCATACCAAAACAAAAATCAAACTTATGGTTAGTAATCTGTCCTATGCGGCTGCTTGCTCCAGCCTTGACTTGCATTGCAAAGGTCGGGCACTCCAGCCGTCCCTGCAATCACCAACTTTAGGTATTTTTCGCGCCGCCCTGCCATGCCGCCTGCGGCACCAGAGCACAAGGGGAAAAACATACGACCCCACGGCCGATGGCATCAGATGCTGCCGGCCGTGGCATACGACCCCGCCGGGCATAGCACCGTATGCCACGGCGATGGCATTGCACCCCACGGGAGGGTGGCATCCTGCTCCATCCCGAGAGTGGAGATGGCATGGAGCAAGCTAAGAATGCCTTATGGCCAAGTGTCTTTACTCTACGATTATATGAAGGCGTCTTTCAGCATCTCGCCTGTATGTTGCGTTATTCCAGCATCTCTGTGAACATTTCGAAAGCAGGGTCATCCATGTCATAAGCTGCCATGACACATGTCATATCTTTATCAATCAAAAAAATCATATCTGACATGAATGTCATTATTTCAAATCTGCCTTTGGCGCGGTGCGGTGTATGACCTTGTAACCGATAAATTCGCGTTCTTTGTCTGAAGTCATGGCTGACACTTCATCGCGGAGTGCATCCATCCGGGTAGTCAGTTTTTCGAGCTTTGCGGAATACATTTCATATTCTGATTTGCTTTCCTCATATTCATCCTTCTTGTATTCGGAATAACTTCTCTTATTCCATGACATCGCAGATTTGCTTGACCTTACATCTTCTTTGACACTTTTTATTTGGGAGGTCAAATTTATCAACTCGGCAAATTTGTAGGCGAAATCCTGTGAGGAAGATGGAGCGAATGCACTATCAACCAATGTAAGAACCGGCTCATAGCTCTCCGGGACATATAGCATGGTCTTCATTGTCTCGGCAACCAAAGCCTCGGCTTTATCCTGAGGGGAAGGCGAACACGACACAAGGCACATGACCATGACAACAATCATGACACCAAAATTGAGATGTTTCATATATTTCTATCGTTTAAAGTTAATTTCCTATCATCGCAAATATATAAAAAATTGCGGAGTGCCTGCCGCACTCCGCAACATATCAGACCGGATGATTATTACCGCGGATCACTTGTA
>DWUP01000169.1 GCA_020012075.1 Candidatus Avibacteroides avistercoris | reverse complement strand
GGGTCACACTGCGCACCACCGAGGCCGAGGCCGTCACGCCATAGGCCGCACGGCGGTTGGCATAGTTGCTGAATATCTGCATCACCGCCACGGCACGCGGCGGGGTGCATCCCTGCTGCCGTCACACGCCGCGATGACATGACAATGGCCGACAGTCTGAGGAGCAAGATAGCATCACTGATGCGCTCACCCGAGTTGCGCGGGGTCGCCACGCTGGGTGCGGGGACTGCTGTGTCCCAGCTTTTGCCCGTCGTCATGTCATTCATCCTCTCGCGCCTCTACACTCCCGAGGCTTTCGGGGACTATGGCGTGTTCATCAACTATGCATCTGTCATCGCCATCGTGATATGCGCCCGCTATGAATATGCCATCATGCGGCCGCGTCGCGAGGTCGATGCGCTCAATCTCGTGGCACTCTGCCTGCTGCTGGCATGTGGGGTGACGGTGCTGCTCTATGCCCTGCTGGGTGCGGCCGACATTGCCGGCGCTGATGTCGGTGGGGCTGTCCCGTTGAGATACCTCTTGCCCGTCTATGCGCTCGCCGTGGCGGTGATGCAGGTGTTCAGCAACTATGCCAACCGCCGTGCGGCCTATGGCGTGACGGCCTCGGCCTCGGTGGTGCGCAGTGTGACCCAAGCCGTCTCGAGGCTCGTCATGGGGCTTGCAAAGGTGCCGGGCGGCCTTGTCCTCGGCTGTATGCTGGGTGCTGTGGCGGGGTGTGCGGCTTCGGCCGGAGGCACCGGTGTGGTGCGCTCGGTGGGGAGGTCGCTCTCGGTGGCTGGTATGCGGCGGGTGGCGGCGGCCTATGCGGCTTTCCCGAGGTATCAGTTGGCGGGCAGCCTGCTCAATGCGCTATCGACGGCCATGCCGGTCATATTGATTGACTACTTCTATGGCAGCCGCACGACGGGCTTCTTCACGATGGCCGTCAGTCTGCTCTATCTGCCCTCGACGATGGTGGGCAATGCGATGGGGCAGGTGTTCTACCGGCGTGCAGTCACTGACACTGTGGCCGGTGCGTCGCGCCTCGCGCTGCGTTTCTTCGCTTTCAATTTTGTTGTGGCTCTGGTGATGTTTGTCGTGCTGTGGCTCGGCGGCGCGCCGATGTTCAGGCTGTTGCTCGGCGGTGAATGGGGGATGATAGGCGACTATGCTTTCTATCTCTCGCCGTGGCTGATGGCCGCGCTCTGTTTCACTCCGCTCACTTGGGCATTTGATGCCTATGACCATCTCAAGGCCGAGATGGTGCTCAATGTGGCAATGTTTGTCTGCCGTGCCGGGGGTGTGGCTGTCTGCGGGCTGGCCGGTGCGGGGGCGGACGTGACGATGGCCGTCTGCGGGCTGGTGGGCTTGCTGCTCTATGCCACTCAGGGGTGGTGTGTGTCGCGCTATCTGGAGGTGCGGGCTTCTGTCACCTGCCGTGTCGTGGTGGCGGTGCTTGCCTTGGCTGTCGTGGGGGTGTGGGCTGCGCGCGTGGCCGCATGTCTGTGGTGATGGCATACGGTGCTGTCGCGATGGCATACGGCCCTATTGCCGTCTGCATACGATGTTTTTGCCCGTGGGGTAGTATGCCATGTGCGCGGCATCGCGGGGTGGCATAAAAGAGGTGCGCCGCCCGATGCCGGGCGGCGCACTCATCTATCCGGGGGTCTGTGTGGTGGTCAGTCTTCCACCGGCTCGAATTCGTCCTTGCCCACTCCGCAGATGGGGCAGACCCAGTCTTCGCCGAGGTCTTCAAACTTTGTGCCGGGGTCTATCCCGCCTTCGGGGTCTCCCACCTCGGGGTCATAGATCCAGCCGCATACGACGCATTTGTACTTCATAATCTCTCTGTTTTATAGGTTTGTTAATCATCTGTCCCGCCTTGGCTTGGTGCCGGCGGGTGTCAGTCTGTCTGTCGTCAGCGCAGTGCTTCGACTTCGTCGGTGGTGAGCGGTATCTTCTTGCCCAGCCTCCGTGCCCCGTCGGGGGTGATGAGGTAGTCCTCTTCGTTGCGGATGCCGCCGAAGTCGCGGTATTGCTCTACCTTGTCATAGTTGATGAAGTCTGCCAGCTTGCGGTCCTTGCGCCACAGGTCGATGAGTTCGGGGATGAAATAGATGCCCGGCTCTATCGTGTGGACGAATCCCACTTCGAGCTCGCGTGCCAATCGCAGGGAGTTGCGGCCGAATTGTCTGCTCTTGGGGTGTCCCGCGTAACCGACAAGGACTTCGCCGAAATTCTCCATGTCGTGCACGTCAAGCCCCATCATGTGGCCGAGGCCGTGGGGATAGAAGAGTGCGTGCGCACCCTCGCGGACGGCATCGCCGGCGTCGCCGCGCATGAGGCCGAGTGACTTGAGCCCCTCGACCATGACCCGTGCCGAGAGGTCATAGACCGACTCGAAGGTCACTCCCGGCCTGAGTGCCGCTACCGACTGGAGGTGCATGGCATTCTGTATGTCGTAGATGTCCTTTTGCCGTTGTGTGAAACGCCGTGAGGCGCATATCGTCGATGACATGTCGCCGGCATAGCCCATGGGGCTCTCTGCGCCGGCGTCGATGAGGAAGAGGTCTCCCTCGCCGACCACGTTGCCATGGTGGTGATTGTGCAGTGTCTGGCCGTTGATGGTGGCGATGGTGGCGAATGACAGCCCGTAGCCTTTGGCGAATGCCACTGCTTCGAGGGCGGCCGAGACTTGGCTTTCGAGCATCCCGGGACGGAGGATTTTCATCGCTTCGATGTGCATGTCGGCCGTGACGTCGCAGGCACGCTCGATTTCGGCTATTTCTATGTCAGACTTATGGTTGCGCTGGTCGATGATTGCCACCATCATGTCTACCGACACGCCTGCATCCTGCCTGTCGGGGAGCAGCCCGATGAGGTTCATCAGTTTGAGCCTGTGCTCGGGCCGGTAGGGGGGCAGATAGTGGATGCGTCTGCCCTTTGAGGCGGCTTGGCGCAGGTATTCTGCCAGTTCGGCGGCGGGCCGTGTCTCGCTGATGCCGGCGTTGGCGCTCTTTTCGTGCAGTGTGGGCTGGTTGCCCATCCACACTATGTCGTCGATGGTCAGTTCGTCGCCGAAGATTATCTCCCTGTCTTCGTCGATGTCAATCACTGCGGCCAGCCCCGGGTAGGCTTGCCCGAAGAAATAGAGGAAGGTGGAATCCTGCCTGTAGGTGAATGTATTGGCTGCATAGTTGGTGCTCAGCTCGTCGTTGCCGAGGAAGAGCATCACGCCGGTCCCCACGTCATGCTTCAGACGGCGGCGTCTCTCCACGTATACTTCTTTATCAAACATAATCGGTGTCGGGTGTTAGTGTATCAATAGTTGCAAATATATGGATTAGCATTTGCAATACAATGGTGGCGGGTGTTATAATTTGATGTTTTTACTTGTCGTCCGCCGTGCGGACATCAGGTCTCGCGCCGTCTTGCTACCCGGCGTGCGGGTATGGGGAGCGGGCGCTGGGCGGTGCGTCGGCGTTATCTCAAGTTCAGGGACGGGAGTCGGTCGGCATTGTGACGGATGAAAAAACGGGGGCGGCCGATGAGGCCGCCCCCGCCGTCGTATGCGGGTCAGTGGATGAGCGTGTCTGTGCCATCTACGATTTCGCCGTGTGAGAATACGCACCGCACGTTGATGTCGCGGTCGAGGATGACGATGTCGGCGTCCTTGCCTTTCTGGAGTGTTCCCTTGCGGTCGTCGATGCCTATCAAGCGTGCCGGTGTCTCTGAGGCCATTCGCAC
>DWUP01000168.1 GCA_020012075.1 Candidatus Avibacteroides avistercoris | reverse complement strand
GGGGGAATGGCAGCGTTGTCATGGCGGGCTACTTTTTGTTAATAGTGTTTGAAGGTAGTGAAAATTAATTTTATCTTTGCCGCACATTAGAAGCAACGGATGGAGTTTTGGTGTGAAATAATCGTCGCGTTGGCGTCAGTGCTGGTCGTGCCTCTGAGAGCAGCGGTGCGGGTCTTGCCGGCCTGTCACATCTGTCCGGCTTGCTATTCCCATTCAGGAAATCAGATAGAAGGTCCTGCCGTGGCACGCCTGCAAAGGCAGGTGAGATGCGGCGTGAGGACCGTATTGTCAGATAAGTCATCCACCTTTGTCGGGCCGCGACCGGGCTTGGCCATGCCGGATGAGTGATGCAGTGTGGAATATTAGTAATAATGTGTTAGTTATATGTATTTTATTTATTTAGTTGTTGTCATCCTGACGGCCATCGTGTTTGTGGCGGCAGTAGTGATGATAGCCAACTGGATTGCACCGAGGTCCTACAACCTCCAGAAGGGTCAGCCGTATGAGTGCGGTATCCCGACACGAGGCAGTTCGTGGGTGCAGTTCAAGGCTGGTTATTATTTGTATGCCATCTTGTTTCTGATGTTTGACATCGAGACGGTGTTTCTGTTCCCATGGGCAGTGGTCGTTGAAGAGGTAGGGACTTATGCGCTGCTGAGTGCATTGTTCTTCTTAACAGTGTTGATATTGGGCCTTGCATACGCATGGAAGAAAGGAGCGTTGGAATGGAAGTAAGTAAACACACCAAGATACGTTCGATGAAGTATGAGGACTTCAAGAACAATGACTATCTGGAGCGGATGGTCAAACAGCTCAACATGGATGGTGCCGGTATCATCATGGGCACTATCGACGAACTGATCAACTGGGGCAGGAGCAACTCGCTCTGGTCTCTGACTTTCGGCACGAGCTGCTGTGCCATCGAGTTTATGGCTCTGGGTGCTGCGCGCTATGACATGGCGAGGTTTGGCTTCGAGGTGACACGCAACTCACCGCGACAGGCCGACATGATAATGGTGCTCGGGACGATCACCTACAAGATGGCTCCCGTGCTGAAGCGTCTCTATGACCAGATGGCCGAGCCGAAGTATGTAATCGCCGTGGGCGGATGCACCATCAGCGGCGGACCGTTTGTCAAGTCCTATCATGTGGTGAACGGCATTGACAAGATTGTCCCCGTCGATGTCTATATCCCGGGCTGTCCGCCACGTCCCGAAGCATTCTACTATGGAATGATGCAGCTCCAGCGTAAAATCAAGGTCGAGAAATTCCTCGGCGGAGTTAATAGGAAAGAAAAAGCACCCGAAGAATTAAAGTGACTTGGATTATGGAACTAATTGACAAAATACAGAAAATCGCTCCGTCTGCCGCCCTCATCGACTATGGCCGGCAGATTGTGGAGATTGCAGCAGAGGACTTCTATGCTGTCGCCAAGGCGTTGCGCTATGACAAAGACGCACCGATGGACTATCTGTGTGACATCGTAGGCATGGACTGGGGCGACAAACTCGGTGCCCTCTACTATCTTGAGTCTTCCAAGGATTATTCGCAAGTGACTCTCAAGACCTCGACTGCCGACCGCGAGAATCCGCTTCTCCCATCGGTATGCGACTTGTGGAAGACGGCAGAGATAAAGGAACGCGAGGTCTATGACTTCTATGGCATACGCTTCCTCAACCATCCCGACATGAGGCGTCTTTTCCTCCGTGAGGACTGGGTGGGATACCCGTTGCGAAAGGACTATGACATGAATTCCAATCCGTTGAATCTGGAGAACGAAATCAATGCAGACACGACGGAAGAAGTATTCATCGGCCCCGACGGCATAATCGGTGAGAAGGAAAATGTCGTCTTTGACAAAGACGAGTTCGTCGTCAGCATCGGCCCCCAGCACCCGTCTACCCATGGCGTGCTGAGGATGCGCACCTCTCTCGACGGTGAGGTCGTGCGCAAGGTGGATCCCGTGCTCGGCTACATCCACCGTGGCGTAGAGAAGATGAGCGAAAGCCTCACTTATCCGCAGACATTGGCCATGACCGACAGGCTTGACTATCTGAGTGCACACCAGAGCCGTCACGCCTTGTGTATGTGTATAGAGAAGGCTGCCGGAATCGAGATAACGGAGCGTGCAAATTACATACGCACAATCATGGATGAGTTGCAGCGTATCGACAGTCACCTCCTCTTCTATTCATGTCTTGTGATGGACATGGGAGGACTGACACCATTCTTCTATGGTTTCAGAGAGCGTGAAATGATACTTGACATCTTCGAGGAAACGACCGGCGGACGTTTAATCCAGAATTACAATGTCATCGGAGGTGTACAGGCTGATATCCATCCGACTTTCCAACAGAAAGTCAAGGATTTCATAAAGCACCTGCGGGCAGTCATCAAGGACTATCATGACATCTTCACAGGTAATGTTATCGCCACCACACGTCTCAAGGGCGTCGGTGTCCTGACACGTGACCAAGTGATATCGCTCGGTGCTACGGGTGGCACAGGTCGCGCCTCTGGTTGGGCTAATGACGTGCGCAAGCATCATCCGTATGCGTTGTATGACAAAGTGGATTTCAAAGAAGTACTATATGACGAGGGTGATTGCTTTGCACGCTATATGGTCAGGATGGATGAAATCATGGAGTCTTGCCACATCATCGAACAGCTGATTGACAATATCCCGGAAGGCGATTACAAGGTCAAGACAAAACCGATCATCAAATTGCCTGAAGGCGTATATACCGCTTCGGTAGAGGCAAGCCGTGGTGAATTCTGTGTATTCATCGAGAGCCATGGCGATAAGACACCTTACAGATTGCATTACCGTTCGACAGGATTGCCTTTGGTCCATACGATGGACACAGCATGCCGAGGCCAAAAATTCGCAGATTTGATAGCCATCGGCGCCACATTGGACTTCGTATTGCCGGACGTGGACAGGTAAAACTTTAACATGTGAAGAATATGAATCAGTCATTTTTAGATTATTATAATTTAGAACCGCTGCTGGTAAGGATTCATGAAGCCTTGTGCAGCGTTATGCCCGAATGGCTGGCACTGACCCTCGAAGGGGTAGTGGTGGGAGTCATAATAATAGCTCTCTATGCAGTGCTCGCCATCGTCCTTATATATATGGAGAGAAAGGTCTGTGCTGCTTTCCAATGCCGCATTGGCCCTAATCGTGTAGGAGGAAAGGGGGGTACGTTGCAAGTCTTTGCCGATGTGCTCAAGATACTGACGAAGGAGATTATTGCGTTGAAGAACTCTGATAAGTTCCTCTATAACCTTGCTCCTTATCTTGTCATATTGGCATCGTTCCTGACATTCTCTTGTCTCCCTTGGAATAATGGCGCACAAATACTGCACATGAATATCGGTATTTTCTTTGTTCTTGCGGCTTCGTCAATCGGCATACTCGGCATATTGCTTGCGGGATGGGGCAGTAATAGCAAATATACACTAATCGGTGCGGTGAGAAGTGGTGCGATGCTCATCAGTTATGAATTGTCAATAGGCATCACAGTCCTGTCAATGGTGGTGATGAGCGGCACTATGGATATCCATGGCATAGTGATGAGCCAAGCAGATGGATGGAATATTTTCAAAGGGCACATCCCCGCGATAGCAGCCTTCGTAGTGTTCCTCATTGCAGGTAATGCCGAGGCTAACCGTGGACCTTTTGACTTGGCCGAAGCTGAGCAGGAATTGACAGCCGGCTATCATACGGAATACTCGGGTATGCACTTCGGTTTCTTCTATTTGGCGGAATATCTTAACCTGTTCATCACTTCGGGAATAGCTGCTACACTGTTCCTCGGCGGATGGATGCCTTTGCATATAGCCGGACTTGACGGCTTCAATGCAGTTATGGATTATATCCCGGGCATTGTATGGTTCATGGGCAAGACGTTTTTAGTCGTATTCTTGTTGATGTGGGTCAGATGGACATTCCCACGTCTCAGGATAGACCAAGTGCTGACATTCGAATGGAAGTATCTTATGCCGCTGGCTCTCGTCATATTGATAGTGATGACAGTCTGCAAAGTATATGGTTTAGTTTTTTAATTGATGGAAAGTTATGAGTAGTTTCAGTAGATATATCAGTGGCTACTGTTCCGGCTTCAAAAGTTTGTTGGTGGGGCTTCGCACTTCAATGAAAGTATTCCTCCAACCGAAAATAACGGAGCAGTATCCCGAAAATCGTCATACCACTCTCCATATTCCGGAGCGTCACCGCGCAAAGCTTATTATGGTGCATGATGCAGACAATCATCATCACTGCATAGCGTGCGGCCTCTGTCAGATGGCTTGCCCTAATGGGACCATAAAAGTCGTTTCGGAGACGCAGGAAGGTGAGGATGGAAAGAAAAAGAAAGTGTTAGTTAAATATGAGTATAACCTCGGTTCGTGCATATTCTGCCAGTTGTGTGTGAATGCTTGTCCCCATGGCGCGATAGAGTTCAGCAATGACTTTGAGAATGCCGTCTTTGAGAAAGACAAGTTGCTAATGACTTTGAATCACGAAGGTTCATCACTTGCTAAAAAACAATAGGGTTATGGAAATAAATCTTCAAGAAATAGTTTTCTATGTAGTCGCTGCATTTATCGCTGTATGCTCGGTGCTGGCAGTGACTACGGGCAGACTGCTTAGGGCTGCGACCTATCTGTTGTTTGTGTTGTTCGGTACGGCAGCCATTTACGGTTTGCTCGGCTACACATTCCTCGGTGCTGTGCAATTGATGGTTTACGCGGGTGGCATTGTCGTGCTCTATGTGTTCTCCATTCTTCTTACACGTTCTGACAAAGACATGAGAGATAAGATAAGTAAGCCAAAGTTGGTGTCTGTCGTATTGACTACGCTGGTCGGTTGTGCTCTTATCTTGTTTCTCATATTCACCAATGGCTTTGTCCTTGACGCCATACCGCAAGGCGTAGAACTCAATGTGAAAGAGATAGGAATGGCATTGATAGGTGGTGACAAGTATGAATATGTCTTGCCTTTCGAATTGCTTAGTGTCTTGTTGCTCGCCTGCATGATAGGTGGAGTGCTTATAGCAAGAAAACGTTAATTATTGGAGGAAAGATTATGAATTTGGATATTCATGTAATACACTACTTGGTGCTGAGTACGATAATGCTGATTTGCGGCATTTTCGGCTTCTTTACACGCAAAAACATGCTTGCCACGTTGATTTCGGTCGAATTGATTTTGAATGCGACCAATATCAATTTTGCCGTCTTCAATCGCTATCTGTTCCCGGGACAACTTGAGGGACACTTCTTTGCACTGTTTGGAATAGCTGTTGCGGCTGCCGAGACGGCCGTGGCCATTGCTATCATTCTGAATGTCTACAGAAACATAAAGAAGATTATGACTGATGATGTCACGGATATGAATGGATAACAACTAAAGAAAGTTTCTGTTATGGAATTTAAATATACAATATTAATTCTGTTGCTCCCGCTGTTGAGCTTTCTGCTGCTTGGTCTGGCAGGAATGAAGATGAGACATCGTCTTGCGGGTAGTATAGGCACGATTTCACTTGGCGTGGTAGCCTTGTTGAGTTATGTGACGGCTTATAATTATTTCACTTTGGACAGGACTGCCGAAGGGGTTTTCCCCACCGTTCAGCCTTGGAATTTTGAATGGTTGCCGTTTACTGAGTCCCTGCATATAGACATGGGCATAATGCTTGACCCTATATCTGTGATGATGCTTGTGGTCATCTCGACTGTCAGTCTGATGGTGCACATATATTCATTCGGCTATATGAAGGGTGAGCGTGGTTTCCAACGTTATTATGCATTCTTGAGTCTTTTCACTTTCTCTATGCTCGGGCTGGTGGTCGCCACTAATATCTTCCAAATGTATGTCTTTTGGGAATTGGTTGGTGTGTCATCTTATTTGCTGATAGGCTTCTATTATACCAAGCCTGAAGCTATAGCTGCGTCAAAGAAAGCGTTTATTGTGACTCGTTTTGCCGACTTGGGCTTCCTTATCGGTATATTGCTCTATGGCTACTATATGGGAACATTTACATTCACTCCGGTCGAGACCAATCTTATGGGCGCGGGCATGATTTTGCCTTGGGCTTTAGGCTTGATGTTCGTAGGTGGTGCGGGCAAGAGTGCGATGTTCCCCTTGCACATTTGGTTGCCTGATGCGATGGAGGGTCCGACGCCTGTGTCTGCATTGATACATGCCGCGACAATGGTGGTTGCCGGTGTTTATCTTGTGGCAAGGATGTTCCCGCTATTTATAGCATACGCACCGGATACACTACACATCGTTGCTTACGTCGGAGCATTCACAGCTTTTTATGCAGCTTCAGTGGCCTGTGTGCAGTCTGATATCAAACGCGTATTGGCATTTTCGACTATTTCGCAGATAGGGTTTATGATGGTTGCGCTTGGTGTGTGCACTTCTGCTGATCCGCATGATGGAGGTCTGGGATATATGGCCAGCATGTTCCACTTGTTCACACATGCGATGTTCAAGGCTTTGCTGTTCCTCGGAGCCGGTTGCATCATCCACGCGGTCCACAGCAATGAGATGTCAGCCATGGGAGGTTTGCGCAAGTATATGCCGATAACTCACATCACATTCCTTATCGCTTGTCTTGCCATTGCCGGCATTCCGCCATTCTCCGGTTTCTTCTCAAAAGATGAGATTTTGACGGCATGTTTCCAGTTTAGTCCCGCAATGGGTTGGATAATGACTGTTATAGCCGGCATGACGGCTTTCTATATGTTCCGTCTTTATTATGGTATCTTCTGGGGTACAGAGAACAAGCAACTTCATGCCGAGCATACTCCTCATGAGAGTCCCCTCACGATGACATTCCCGCTGATGGTGCTTGCTGCCATAACAATATTCGGAGGTTTCATTCCTTTCGGTGAGTTTGTCTCATCCAATGGTCATGCCTATACGATACATCTCAAGGCGAGTGTTGCCGTGACAAGTGTTGTTGTAGCTGTCGTGGCGATAGCTTTGGCGACATGGATGTATGCGCGCGACCGCCAGCCGGTAGCCGATATGCTTGCACGTCGTTTCCCGCGTCTCCATCGTGCGGCCTACAAGCGCTTCTATATGGATGAAATTTGGATGTTTGTCACAAAGAAAATCATTTTCCGTTGCATATCCGCTCCGGTTGCATGGTTTGACCGTCATGTTGTCGATCAGTTCCTCAATTTCATGGCTTGGTCTACGAATGCTGCCGGTGAAGAGCTCCAGCCTATACAGAGCGGCAAGATTCAGAGCTATGTCGTATGGTTCTTTGGCGGAGCAATTGTATTAACTATCTTGTTATTATTGCTGTTATGAATATATTGTCACTTTTCGTATTGATACCCCTCTTGATGCTGCTTGGATTGTGGCTTGCCCGCAATCTTAACCAAGTAAGGGGAGTGATGGTAGCCGGGTCATCGGCACTCCTTTTGATGGCCGTTTACCTGACGATTTCCTACATATCGCTGAGGAATGGCGGGGCTGAGGGCGAAATGCTCTTCGTTGATGAAGTCACATGGTTTGCCCCACTTAATATATGCTACTCTGTGGGTGTTGATGGCATATCTGTCGCAATGCTGTTGCTGAGTGCGATTATTGTCTTCACAGGCACATTCGCATCATGGAAGTTGAAACCTTTGACCAAGGAATATTTCATGTGGTTTACCTTGTTGAGCATCGGTGTATTCGGGTTCTTCATATCTACGGACCTTTTCACCATGTTTATGTTCTATGAGGTAGCACTCATCCCGATGTACCTTCTCATCGGAGTGTGGGGGAGTGGTAAGAAAGAATATTCGGCCATGAAGCTCACGCTGATGTTGATGGGTGGCTCGACATTCTTGCTCATTGGTATTCTTGGCATATACTATGGTGCCGGAGCTACGACCATGAATGTTGTCGAATTGGCTAAGTTGCACATCCCCGAGTGGATGCAGAACATCTTCTTCCCATTGGTGTTCGTGGGATTTGGTGTCCTTGGTGCTTTGTTCCCGTTCCACACATGGAGCCCTGACGGTCATGCTTCCGCCCCGACTGCGGTATCAATGCTCCATGCAGGTGTATTGATGAAGCTCGGAGGCTACGGCTGCTTCCGCATAGCATTGTATCTAATGCCCGAGGGGGCTTCTGTATGGGGAGACTTGTTCCTTGTCCTGACGACAATCTCCGTGGTCTACGGTGCATTCAGTGCAATTGTCCAGACAGACTTGAAGTACATCAATGCCTATTCGTCTGTGAGTCACTGTGGTCTTGTCTTGTTTGCCATTCTGATGATGACGCGTGTCAGTTCGACGGGTGCCATACTTCAGATGCTTAGCCATGGTCTCATGACAGCTCTCTTCTTCGCCCTTATCGGTATGATATATGGCCGTACGCATACGCGTGACATACGTCAGTTGAACGGATTGATGCGTATTATGCCGTTCCTCTCTGTGGGATATATCATTGCCGGTCTTGCCAATCTCGGTCTGCCGGGTCTGAGCGGTTTCATAGCCGAGATGACTATATTTACCGGTTCATTCCAGAATCCGGACATATTCCACCGTGTATGTACAATCATTGCTACGATGAGTATTGTCATCACTGCTGTTTATATACTGAGAGTCGTGGGCAAGATACTTTATGGCACATGTACCAATCCAGAACACCTGAAGCTGACAGATGCGACTTGGGACGAACGGCTCTCTGTCATCTGCTTGATTGTGGCCGTCGCAGGTTTGGGATTGGCACCATTCTGGGTGAGCGATATGATCAGCAACAGTGTTGCGCCGATTGTTTCACATTTAATACATTGATTGGGTTATGAATTTAGCAGCAATATTATCAATGCAGCAGGAGGTCACTCTTGTAGCAATCATACTGATAATGCTCTTGGCTGACCTTGTGGTAAAGGAGTCGAGCGCAAAATTACTTCAGAGGCTTGCATGTGTACTGATGGTCGTGCAGATAGCTGTCAATGTCGTGCCTGCAGAGGCAGTGGCATTTGACGGGATGTACAACTCTACCCGCATGGCATCTATAGTCAAGACGGTACTTTCACTTGGCACCTTGCTTGTATTCCTGCAGACCGGTGCATGGTTGCGGCGTGAGGACACCGCGTTCAAATCGGGTGAATTCTTCGTATTGACGCTCAGTACGCTGTTGGGGATGTTCTTCATGGTCAGCGCGGGACACTTCCTGTTGTTCTATATCGGTCTTGAGTTGGCATCTATTCCTATGGCTTGCCTTGTAGCGTTTGACAAATACCGTCACCACAGTGCTGAAGCCGGTGTGAAGTATATCTTGAATGCCATGTTCTCATCAGGCATCATGCTCTATGGCATCTCGATGGTCTATGGCACGTGTGGCACGCTCTACTTCGGCGATGTTATGTCAGCGATGACAGGCACACCGCTCCAGATATTGGCGATGGTATTCTTCTTCGCCGGTCTTGGTTTCAAGATCAGTCTCGTGCCGTTCCACATGTGGACTCCCGACACCTACCAGGGAGCACCCACGTCAGTGTCGGCTTATCTGTCGGTTATCTCGAAAGGTGCAGCCGCTTTTGCCTTGATGAGCATCCTTGTCAAGGTCTTCGGGATAATGGTGCAAGACTGGACGCTGTTGCTGGGTATTATCATAGTGCTTACCATCACAGTCGGTAACCTCTTTGCCATACTCCAGAAAGATCTCAAGCGATTCATGGCTTACAGCAGTATCTCGCAGGCCGGCTACATCATGCTGGCAGTCATGGCCGGTTCGGGTCAAGGCATGGCTTCGCTGGTCTACTATGTAATAATATATATTGTAGCCAATTTGGCCGTGTTCGGCGTCATAAGCACAGTCGAGCAGCACAGTGGCGGCAAAGTCTCGCGTGATGATTACAACGGCTTCTATAAGACCAATCCCCGCTTGAGTTTCGTCATGACGCTGGCTCTCTTCTCATTGGCCGGCATTCCGCCGTTTGCAGGTTTCTTCAGCAAGTTCTTTGTGTTTGCCTCGGCATTCAACACAGGCTTCGTCACCGGCAACACAGGCTATTGGGTCGTGGTGTTCCTCGCTTTGGTGAATACGATAATCTCGCTCTACTACTATCTGTTGATAGTCAAAGCGATTTATATCACTCCCAATGACAATCCGATCCCGACTTTCAAAAGCGGCTTGATGGAGAGGACAAGCCTCTCGCTGTGCCTTGTCGGTGTCGTTTTGATAGGTCTCTGCAGCTGGGTTTATCAGTCATTGGTAGACAATGCTTGGCCATTCTGAGACTAACGCTTCAGATACAGACTGACTTCCGCCCGGGTTCAAACAGAGCCCGGGCGGATTTTTTATGCCTCTCATGCAGGCATTGGCCCGCCATGTGCGGACGGCAAGATGACAGCATTCTACCCCACAGCCGTGGGGTAGAATGCCAACCTGCGTGAGACCGTATGTAAACTGTCATGAGATTGTATGTAAATCCGTATGGCATAGTATGCAAAAGCCAATATGAAGTGCACGGATGGCAACATGTGCCATGCCGGCAGACTCAGCGGCAGATGTCCGGAGGTCTGCCCGTGCATTTCATACCCGTTGTGACATAATAAATCGCGTGTCTGGCCGTTTTTACAATGGGTTGGATAATGGATTATAATCCGTATATTTGCACCCAATGTAAAAAACAATGCTGAAAAGATGAGTCTAAACAAGTTGTTACTCCTCGCGGCGCTCCCC
>DWUP01000167.1 GCA_020012075.1 Candidatus Avibacteroides avistercoris | reverse complement strand
CTCGCCCGTGGCTTTGTAGCGTGCCGATGTCTCGACGACGTTCAATACACCCTCGAGGTCCTCGAGTGTGAGCAGGTCGGCGGCGTAGGTCTCCTCGACATATCGTGCGGCAGCGTCGCGGTCCTCGGCTGAGACTGACTCAAGGCAGCGTCTGAACCTGTCGATGTCTGTGGCTGACGGTCCGAGCGGCCCGAGTGTCCTCGCATAGCAATAGGCAATGTCGCATTTGTCATAGATGCCGAGGCTGTCCCAATCGTTGTCTACGAGGTCGTCGCAGATGCCCTTGGCTTTTGCAAGGTCTCCGCCGTCGATGGCATCGATTGCCGTCTTGATTGTCTTTGAGGCTTTGCTGTCGTTGGTGACGCTCGTGGTGGTGCCTGAATTGCCCGATGAGGTGCCGTTTGAACATCCTGCGATGACGAGTGCCGCAGCCATCGCGAGCATTAGTCCGAGTTTTTTCATGTTAGTTTATGTTTTAATTAGTTAAATGCTTGTCTGGTGCAAAGGTGAACATTTGGCCGGCGGTGATGTAATGTATTTTGGTTCAAGATGGTTCACGGGGCAAATATTGCCGTGATGCCCGGTGTCATGTCTGCGGCATGGCCGGTGCGGTGCAGAATCATGCCGCCCCATGGCGATGGCATACGATGATTTTGCACGCAGGGTCGTATGTTAATCTTGATGGCTCGGTGTGTCGTCAGTGTGGCGGTGCGGGCATACGTTTCAAAATATGACGATGTGGCAGCGGGATGTAACGTTTTTGACATTACCTTTGTAGGAAAAGACCCGGCCGATGCGACAGATCATCAATCATTTCACCGACGACGACCTCTATAAGTTCACCATGTGCTGCGCCGTGATAGACAATTTCCCCCGCGCGCAAGTCAAGTATTCGTTCACAGACCGCGACGGTCGTGCCTATCCCCCCGGTTTTGCCGACGAGCTGCTCCGCCAGATAGAGGCGCTCGAGGGCGTCGTGGTGACCGGTGACGAGCTGGACTTCATGCGTCGCCGCTGTCCCTATATGCCCGAGTGGTTTTACACCTACATCAAGGGCTACCGCTTCGACCGCCGATGGGTCAGGGCGTGGCAGGACTGCGACGGGCATCTGTCAGTCGAGTTCGAGGGCTGCTGGGCCGAGACCATATTGCTCGAGGTGCGTGTGCTGGCCATCATCAGCGAGCTCTATTATATGATGACGGGCGAGGACAGCCGTTTCGACTATGATGCCTATCGCCTCAAGACGCTGGCCAAGGCGCGGCGGCTGCTGGAGGGTGGCTGCGTCTTCAGCGACTTCGGCACGCGGCGCAGGGCATCGTTCCGTGCCGAGGATGTGGTCGTGGGCGCGCTCAAGGAATGTCAGGCATCAGGCACGTGCCCGGGCAGGTTTGTCGGCACGAGCAACGTCTATCTGGCCATGAAGCACGACGTGCTGCCCGTCGGCACCATGGCACATGAGTTTGTCTGTGCCATCGGGGGGATGTATGGGCCGCAGATGGCCAACCACATCGCCATGGACCGCTGGCGCAACACTTTCCGTGGTGCGCTGGGGACATTCCTCTATGACAGCTATGGGTGGGACATTTTCAGTCTCAACTTCTCTGAAGACTTCGCCAACCTCTTCAAGGGGCTGCGCGTGGATAGCGGTGACAACCTGCGGCAGCTCGCACTGATAGTCGATAAGTATAAGTCCCTCGGCATCGACCCGCGCACCAAGCAGATCATCTTCAGCAATGCCCTCGACGTGGATTCCGCCCTCGCCATACAGCAGTATGCATGCCGTGTCTGCCAGCCGTCGTTCGGCATCGGCACACATCTGACCAATGACTTCGACGGGGTGCGCCCCATGAACATCGTCATCAAGCTCGTGGCCGCCAAAATCACCGAGCTGTGGACATTCTACAACGACACGTGCAAGCTGAGCGAGGATGACGGCAAGCACACCGGCAAGCCCGAGGTGATCGACCGCTTCATGGCCGCGCTCGGCATGACGCACCGTGGCGCGCGGCAGGCGGCGGATATTTAGGCTTTGCCTGCGTGACAGGGCCGTGGCAGCCCGCCGTCGTTATAATTAAGGTGGTGCGGCGGCACTGCGGGCCGGAATGTGCGGGATGAAAAACACTGTGGGCGGGGACAATAGTCTCCGCCCACAGTCGTCTCTGCCGGCCTGCCGCCGTCCTTGCGGCGCGGCCTGTGGTGTCAGTGTCTGATCAGCACGCTGCCTGTCATCTCACCCGGCACGGGCAGTCCCATGATGGTGAGTATCGAGGGTGCTACGTCAGCGAGGCGTCCGTCGTCCACTTTGGCCTCTTTGTCCCCGGTCACATAGACAAATGGCACGGGGTTGAGCGAGTGTGCCGTGTTGGGCGTGCCGTCGGCATTGATGGCATGGTCGGCATTGCCGTGGTCGGCGATGATGACAGCCTCATAGCCATGCGCCTTGGCTGCCTCGATGACGGCTTTGACGCAGTCGTCCACGGCCTCCACGGCCTTTTGGATGGCTTCGTAGACACCGGTGTGACCCACCATGTCGCCGTTGGCAAAATTGACGACGATGAAGTCATACACTTCTGTGCCGATGGCCTCGACCAGCTTGTCCTTGACCTCATAGGCGCTCATCTCGGGCTTGAGGTCGTAGGTTGCCACCTTTGGCGACGGGACGAGGATGCGGTCTTCGCCCTCGAACGGTGCTTCGCGGCCTCCGTTGAAGAAGAAAGTCACGTGTGCATACTTCTCAGT
>DWUP01000016.1 GCA_020012075.1 Candidatus Avibacteroides avistercoris | reverse complement strand
GGGTCATCATGCTCATCCATACACGAAGCATGGAGGATGATGACAGCCACTACTGAAAGAATCGAATAGATTAGCTTTTTCATATTGTGTCTCATTGCTTTGTTGTGTTAGAACCTGAATCCGAAGTTAAGGAAAGCATTAGTGCCTTGAGCATAGTAATACTTGCTGGGGTATCTCTCGCCATCAATACGGTTTTGCTCATATCCTCCAGTCCTCAAGTCGGTATTGTTTAGAATGTTGTTTACTGTCAAGTTGATGCTGATGCTCTTTCCCTTCTTCAGACGGATGTACTTGCCTATCGATGCATCAAGCATGAATCCGCCATCGAGTTCCTCCTGATCTTCGCGGCCAGTGCCTAACTCACCGTTGATATCTACGCCTTCGACAACGAATCTCTCAAGACGGCGCACCGTAGAAAAGTCGAGGAAGACACGATGATAGTAGTTAAGATTTGCATTGAAAAACCATCCTTTGTAAGAATAGTCAATCCCGATGCTGTAAGCCGACAGAGGTGTACCATTGACGCGGAAGCCCTCGCACATGACACGTTCACCGGTCTCCATCTCGCTGCTATACTCATAAGTCATCGTGGCATCCGGATTGTTCTTGTACTTGGCATCTGAATAGGTAGCCAGAAGGTTAATCGAGAAATTAGATAACGGCTTGATTTGTACCGCCGCCTCAACGCCATAGTGCTGCTTATGGATATTACTCATAGAGAGGTAAGTGTAGCTGCCATTGTCGTCGTTGAAGAAGCTTTCGAGTTCGGTCACATTGTCGAAGTTAGTGAAGTAACCGGTCACTCGACCGCTGACATAAGCTGTATTGAACCCATAGGTCAATTCTACTGATCCTATCAATTCTTCGCTAAGGTCCTTGGCATAGAGATTGTGCATCCTCGGTGCTATGAACGCATTGTAAGCCAACGGTGCGCGGCTCTCAAATGCCCCACTGAGACTGATAAAGTGCTTCCCATTGATTTTATAGACCAAACCTGCTTTAGCAGCATACTCAAGGAATGTCTTGGTCTCGCTTTTGCCCTTGGATATATCTGCGGCACGGCCGTTGCGCATCAATCCATCGCGCCACATCGAGACCATCCCGAGCCTTGCACCATAATATATGTCCCAATGATTATAACGATGCTGCGATTGCGCCCAAAGGTTTGCCTTTTGCACATACATGTTATAATTGTAACCAAACTTGTCCCCTACATTTATTTCTCTATTGGGATTATCGAGATCATTTTGTGCCATGTCCGAAGATATGCCCCAATCACGTGCAGCAAACTTGTCGATGTCCACGAAACGGTTTGCACCGAGCATGTCCTTCAGCTTCTTATAGTGCATACCTTTGGTGGAAGACACCTCAAGGCCGCCGGTGAAATTGATGTGGTCGGTAAACTTGTGGTTGATCGTCGAATTGAGATTAAACGCCAACTGGTCATTGTGACGCTCCTCGAGTATGTAGGAAGCTGTTCCACCGAAATTGTTCTGCGCATAGTTGGCACGATAGAGGTCATCCCACTGTATCTGACGATAAGATTTATCATACTGCCATAGACGTGTAGCCGTAGCTATATCGGCTTCGGAAGTGAAATAGCTGGGCAACTTCCTCCAATAATCTGGACGCGGATCGGCCGCATTGTTGTACCACCCGAGGGCACTCGTGCCATAATTGCTGTATTTGACTCCCAGAGACGTGACAAGTTTTGTTTCCGGGTTGATGTTGAAGTCCCAAGTAAACACTGCACTCGGCTCATAAGAGCGGACTACACGTGCATTGCGCTTCTTGCCATTCTGATATCCCCAGTTAGGATTATAATAATTAGAGCCGGCCAAGTCGTATGCTTCCTGTGTTGATGCGCCCTGCTGTGCTCTCTCGGTCGGTGCACCCCAAGTCGAAATTGATATGCTGTGCCTCTCATTTATGACTTTCTCCATAGACAGGAAATATGACAATGCATTGTAAAATGTACCTTCAATGTTTCCCTCATTTGACCATCTATAGCCTACTGACCCGGTGAACGCCCATCCCTTGTTGGACAATCCTGTCGAGAAAGTATACATACCGCGCAATCTGTAATTTCTATTCGTCCCTGACAAGGTCAGCTTGCTGCCTGCCGCATAATGGCTGGCCCTCATATCGATGTCGCTCACCCCGCCAATCGTACCGAAAGAGTATCTCGAGGGATCATAGGCACTGACACCGTCCTTATTGCGTGTAGCATCATTGAGGCCACCTATCAGGCCATATATGAAACGACCCGTCTCATTGTCATTAAACTTAGCACCATTAATATATACATTGGTATATTGCGAGTCATAAGCTCTCACCCTGAAACGCATGGGGCTGAAAAGATAACCCACCTCGTTTAGATACATATTTGTCGAAGAGGAGATTATTGCTGTCGAGCCTGCAGCTACATCACTGTCCTCATCTATTTGTGACTCGGTGAAAGCATAACTATTGTTTTCACTCGTACTGCCAAAGTTCATCCGGGCCACATATATGTCACGGCTGTTGTCTCCGGCTTCGACATCGACCACCACTTCACGCGCGAGGTATCCGGCCGCACTGACAAGGATGACAGCCTGACCTTCAGGCAAATCCTCAAACAAATAACTACCTTCACCATCAGTGATTGTGGTTTGTGCAGTGCCCTTGATTGTCAGGACTGCACCTCTCACTGGCGACTTCTCGCCTTGGCTTCTCACATGTCCACTCAACGTATTTGTCTGTGCAAAGACCCCTATGCTCCAGAGCAGCATACTGAAGAACAAAAGTTTGATTCTCATAAATTGGACTATTAATTAAAATTTGATTATCAACAGTTAATGAAAATGCGTACAAAATTAACAATAATAATTTTATCACGACTTAAGCCGTGATTAAAACCTCCATCCGGGCCAATCATATAGCAGATTATTACATTGAGATTAAAATCATGGGCGCAGTCTGTTCTATATCATTTTTTTTTTGGACTTTTGCTTCCCGTTAAAACGTATTAAGGAATGAATAGATTAAAACTGACCATTTTATTATTAGTCGTGATTTGCCTTGCGGGATATTCGCAAGAAAAGAAGTATGCACTCTATTGTGTCGCATTCTACAATATGGAAAACCTCTTCGACACAATCCACGATGATGGGAAAAACGATTATGACTTCCTGCCGACAGGCAGCTACAAATGGAATTCGCACAAGTACCAATCGAAGCTGAAGAATATGTCCACCATCATCAGCCGGCTCGGAGGCAAGCAGTTGCAAAATATGGGCCCCGCCGTAATAGGACTTGCCGAAGTAGAGAATGACAATGTGCTTAATGATCTCGTCAAGCAAACACCTATCAAGGATCGCAATTACCAATACATACATATCGAGGGCGAAGACTTGCGAGGCATTGACTGTGCACTGCTCTACAACCCCATGCTGTTCCAGCCTACCGATTCGAAATTATTCCCATATATCAATGAGGAAGACTCGACTTACAAGACACGCGGTTTCCTCGTGGTCACAGGCTATCTGGCAGGCGAGAATGTGACATTCATAGTCAATCACTGGCCGTCAAGAGCAGCCACATCGCCGGCACGTGAAAGGGCCGGACGACAAGTGCGTGCCATAACCGACTCGATAATGGCAAATGACAACGAGCGGAAAATCATTATCATGGGCGACCTCAATGATGACCCCGTAAATAAAAGTATAACAGAAGCTCTCGGCGCAAAGAAAAGCACCAAGGGTCTCAAGCCGACCGACCTATATGACCCGTGGTGGAAGACATTCGTCAAGGACGGCATCGGGACACTGATGTACAACGGCACATGGAATCTCTTTGACCAAATCATCGTCAGCGGTAATCTGATTGGCAAAGACAGAAGCACTCTCAAATATCTGAACAACGCTGTATTCAATCCCGAATATATGTTCCAGAAACAAGGTAAGTACAAAGGTTACCCGCTGAGGACTACTGCCGGCGGCGTATGGCTCAACGGTTACAGCGATCACCTGCCGACACAGATTTTCCTCATCAAGGAAATTGACTGAACGGCATCACAGACAAGTCAAGAAACATCGGGGCGGCAATCATAAAATTGCCGCCCCGATTATTGATATCGATGAGTGAAATCACTTGATTATACCGCGTGCCGATGACTCGACAAACTCGACAATATATTTGATTTCTTTTGTCATTTCCATTTCACTCTTGATTTTTTCTATGGCCTCGGTAGTATTCAGTCCACTCTGATAGATGATGCGGTAAGCATCATGTATGTATTCGATTGTCTCGGGCGTAAATCCGCGGCGCTTCAGCCCTATCAGATTGAGACCACAATATGCCACGGGCTCACGTCCTATTATCGTATAGGGAGGGACATCCTTCGTACACTTTGAGCCTCCCTGTACCATGCAATAACTGCCTATGTGCGAGAACTGATGTATCAGTACCGACGCGCTAATGTTAGCATAGTCATCCACCACTATTTCACCGGCTATCTTAGCCGAATTACCTATTATACAGTGGCTGCCTACGACGACATCGTGTGCTATGTGCACTCCTTCCATGAAGAGATTATTGCTGCCTACGACGGTCTTACCCTTGGAAGCCGTACCACGGTTGATGGTGACGTTTTCGCGTATGAGGTTGTTGTCGCCGACAATAGCCAGTGAGTCCTCGCCACGGAACTTCAGGTCCTGCGGCACGGCACCTATCACTGCACCGGGGAAGATGGTATTGCCATTGCCAATCCTTGCTCCGGGCATTATGCAGGCATGTGCCATTATTTTATTGCCGTCTCCTATGACTACATTGTCACCGATATAGACAAACGGGTCAATCTCTGTATCCCTGCCAATCTTCGCATTAGGATGTATATATGCCAATTCGCTGATCATCACTGCTTGTTTTTTGCTATTTGAGCCATGAATTCAGCCTCGCACACCATCTTTTCCCCGACGAAAGCATAACCTTTCATCGTTGCTATGCCCCGCCTTATGGGAGACATAAATTCGACTCTGAAGACAAGTGTATCACCCGGAACGACCTTTTGGCGGAATTTCACCCCGTCAATCTTCATGAAATAGGTGGAATAATTCTGCGGTTCTTCGACTGTGTTGAGCACCAGCAGGCCTCCCACCTGCGCCATTGCCTCTACTTGCAGTACCCCGGGCATGACAGGTTCCTTGGGGAAGTGTCCTTGGAAGAACGGTTCGTTGCCCGAGACATTCTTGACGCCTACGATATAGTTGGATCCTATCTCGATTATTTTGTCTACAAGGAGGAATGGATAGCGGTGCGGCAGCAGCTCCCTGATGCGATTGACATCCATGACAGGCACCTCATTGCAGTCATATATCGGTGCCTGCACCTCATGGAGGCGTATCTCTTTGCGCAGTTGGCGGGCAAACTTGTTGTTTATCCTGTGCCCGGGCTTCTTGGCAATGATTCTGCCTTGGATGCGCTTGCCGATCAGCGCTATGTCGCCTATGATGTCGAGGAGTTTATGACGTGCCGGCTCGTTTTCCCACTCGAGTGGTTTGTTGTTGAGATAGCCCAATGCATTGGCATCCTTGTGCGGGACTGAGAGCATGTCGGCCAGATTATCGAGTTTCTCTTGGGAGATTTTCCTCTCATATATGACAATGGCGTTGTTGAGGTCGCCGCCTTTGATAAGCCCGGCGGACAGCAGCGGTTCGACTTCCCGCACAAAGACGAAGGTGCGACTGCCTGCAATCTCTGTCTTAAATTCAGACAGATCGTTCATCGTGGCATATTGGTTGGGGATGTATTGCGAATCAAACTCGAGCATCGTTATGATGCTGAAGTTTTCATCGGGCAATATCGTGATGCTTGCCCCGGTCTCTTCATCGACAAACTCTGTCTTGTGCCTGATGATATAGACATCTTTCACTGCATCCTGCTCTACTATTCCGGCCTGTTCGATGGCTTTGTAATATTCTATGGCACTCCCGTCGAGGATGGGGAATTCCGGGCCGTCCACCTGAATGAGGCAGTTGTCCACGCCTGCCGCATAAAGTGCTGCCATGGCGTGCTCGATTGTGCTGACTCTCAGGCTGCTGTTGCCGACCACTGTGCCCCGTTTTGTGTCCACCACGTTGTCTGCATTGGCATCGATGATGGGTTGTGACTCGAGGTCTGTACGTTGTATTTTGTATCCGTGGTTGTCCGGGGCAGGATTAAACGTGACCGTGAGTTTAAGCCCCGTATGCAGACCTTTGCCTGTCAAGGAAAACGGCTGCTTTATAGTTTTCTGCTTCAGCATATATTATTTGTTTAATGAATTTTTCAAGTTCATCAATTCTTCCTGCAACTTTTCGAGGCGGCTGTTGATTTCGGGCAGTTTCCTTTGGATGACCGATATTTTGAGGAAATCCATATAGCTGACCGCCGGTGTGCCCATGATGGTGCGCCCTGACTTGACGCTGCTCGGCACACCTGTCTGTGCTCCTGCATTGACATGATCGCCTATGGTGATGTGTCCGGCTATGCCCACTTGCCCGCCGAATTTGCACCACTCGCCTATTTTTGTCGAGCCTGCTATGCCTGTCTGTGCGGCCATCACGGTGTTAGCCCCTATCTCTGTCTCTTATACACATCT
>DWUP01000166.1 GCA_020012075.1 Candidatus Avibacteroides avistercoris | reverse complement strand
TGCAGAGACTGCGGGACGGCACACCGATGGCATACTACCATAGACACAAAAAGGCAGTATGCCACGGCACGCGGGGTCTGACCCTGTGGCACACGGCATCGTATGTAAAACATGGGAACATAGTAGCCCGCCCACCGGGCATCCGCCGCCGGCAGTCACAGGCGGGAAGCCACCGGGAGGCCTTGCTGTCAGGATCGCGGGAAGGTCGCGCGCGGCAGCTCAGTCGACGGCACCGGCTATCAGCCTCGCATCATCGGGCGTGAAGCCGAGGCCAAGGCACGAGGCATCGAGACGCAGGGCATCGCGCAGGGCGGCACGCGCCCGCTCAAACATCTCGCCGTGGTCGAAGGCCAATGGCGGCACTTCGTCGAGGGCAAACCAGCGGGCATCGTCGGCATCGTCGCCGCCCGCTACATCCTGCATCCTGACGACGGCATAGTAGGCCACGCTGATGACACGCCCGCGGGGGTCGCGCCCCGGGTCGCTGAACGTGTGGAACTGCCGCAGCGCCGCATCGGTCACGCCCGTCTCTTCGCGCAACTCGCGCAAAGCTCCCTGCCCTGCACTCTCATCCATCTCAAGGAAACCGCCGGGGAAAGCCCACAGCCCCCGGTAGGGGTCACGCCCGCGCCTGACGAGCAGCACACGCAGCGCACCGCCGTCATAGCCGAAGATGACACAGTCGGTCGTCACGGCCGGCCGGGGATATTTGTAATGAAAGGGGAAGGCATCGCCCTCACACGTCACACTGTCCATAGTCACAAAATCATTTTGATGCCACCAAAATAGCTATTAACCGGCAGACAACAAAATTTAGTCCAAAGATAAAAAACAGCGGTCCCTGCCGCCGGAAAGATACAGCCAAAGAGGCATATCCTCCAGCAGCAGGGCCGGCCACATAGTCGCGGACTCAATCGACGACGAGCCGCAAAGCGGTCACCACCAATCGACGTAGTAGACTACATCCGGCAAGCTCTCGGCATAGGCATCGGCTATGCTCTCGATGGCTGCCATCTGCGCTTTCTCACGTTCCAATCCTATTTGCATCCTTTCGCGTTCCAAGTCTCTCTCGGCTTTTTCGCGGGCGAGGGCATCGGCACGTTTCTGTGCGTTTTCCTTTGTGACATGTTTCTCGACATCGCTCATGAAAGCCTCTACCTCGGCATAATTGTCGGCCGAGGGGTCAATCTCCATCAACATGGCCATCACAGTCTCGGCATTTTCAGCCGTGGGATTGCCTGCCCACTGTGCCTTGGCCTTGCCAAGAGCCTTGCCTGCCTCGCGGTTGATGTATTGCACATAGACTTGTTGCACAGCTTCTTGTGCGGCCTCATAGGCGGTGCATTCCATCGGGATAAGCGACAGTTCATAGATGGCCTGCTCGTATTTCTCCTGCCCGGCCAGCATGACAGCGTTGCTTATGATGGACGGTCCCTGCTCGTTGTAGTAGCCGATAATCCTCTCCACCGCCTCGTCGAGCATCATGCCCACGCGCTTGTCTGACGGCGAGATGCTCCTGATGGCAGATGTCAATGCAGCCTGCTCGGTCTGTCCCACCCCCTTGACGGTCAGTTCGTTGCTTGCATAGCACGTCCCCGTCATGCCATCGCCTGCCGCGACATTGACTTGCAGCCTGATGGCAATCTTGGTAGGAGCCGTGCCGAGCACTTCCTTTTCGAGCACGGTCAGATGTGCGGCCAGCACGAAGCGCGAGTCGCCCGCCTTGCTCAGCAGCTTGCGCGAACTAAGTACCGATCGCAACTTGTTCTCGAGCTGTGTCTTCGAGGCGGAACCGAAGCCTGAGACTTCGCCATCGGCCACCGGCGACGAATGGGGCAAGCCACTCGCCCCGTGATGTCGCCCATCACGTCTCGCTGCGGAGCATCTGCCATGCACGGCAACGCGCGTAGCGGGCGGTCACATCTATGTTTTTCACAATGCATGCCTCGGTGGTTTATCAAAACGATTGACAGCGGCAAATGTAAACACTATTTCAGAATTACCCCCCCCCAATGTTAATTATAGTTAATATATGTGATTTCTCTCTTTCCGTAGCACAGAAGCTGAGAGGAGGCCGCCCCATCGCTCCACGGGGTCTGACCCTAAGGGCAAAAAGGCCGTATGCCACGGCCCGTAGCACCGCATGCCGACGGCATGGGGCCGTATGCCACTGAGCGGGCATAAAAAGAGCCGTCCGCCACCCATTGCTGGGATGGCGGACGGCCTGTCACGGATGCCGTCGCGCGTCACGGCCGGCGGCCTGTGACACGTGCGGCGGTGTCATCAGCGGACGACGAACTTGACTGTCTCGGCATAGCCTTCGCCCTCGACGAGCATCAGATAGATGCCCGATGCGAGCCCGTCTGTGCCGACTGCCACACTGTACTGACCGTCAGCTGCGACAGTCTTGACGAGTGCGCCCTGCATCGAGTAGACTTTGACAGACTGCAATGCAGTGCCTGCCACGGTGACGTCCTCGCCTGCATTGACCACGCTCGGCGCCACGGTCAGTCCTCCGGCGACGGTGTCATCGACGCCTTGGCCGGTGGCATCCTTGCCATAGACCTCAAACTCGACGACCTTGGTCGAGGTGAAGAGGCCCGGAGTGACGCAGAGTGCGACCTTTGAAGCCCGGCTCGCGTCTGTCACGTTGTAGCGGATTTCCTTGGCCGGGTCGAGGTCGGTCAGCTTGGTGAATGATGACCCGTCGGCCGACACCTCGACGCTCACTGCCGTGGGGATTGAATAGTCGGTCGCTGTGCCATCATTGTAGTCGAGGCGCAAGACTAAGCTCGACAATTCCTTGAGGCCGCCGAGGTCATACTCGAAGCGTGCGACGACGCTGCCATCGCCATAGCTGGGAGCGAAGAATGTCTCATAGTTGCCGTCGGTCACATTAGCCACGTCGCCACGGTCGGCAGGCGCGCCGAAGCCTGTGTCGCTGTCGGTCAGTGTCGGGGTGCGTCCCGAGATGAGGTTTTGCATCGTGGGGTCGGTGACATTGACTGCGAATGTGGTGTAGACCATATAAGATTCGTTTACGAATGTGACGGTCACATTGGCCACGTTGGCCAAAGAAGCTGACTGGAGGGTCAATTCGTAGGTGCCTGCGTCGGAATCAGAAGTGACGTCGGCCACGGTCAGCACGTCTTCGTTGTCAGAGACGGCTGTGATGGCGAAGTTGTCAGAACGCTGCGACTCGCCGAAGTCAAACGTGCCGCTGACTTTCAGCGTGGAGTTGGTCTGCATGCTCTGCGGCTCGACAGCGTCGATGCTCAGCGGGCTCTCTGCTCCATAAGCCTGGAACTCCCATATACGGATAGTGATGGGTGCATCCTCGTCGTAGGGGACGAAGCGCACGTAGCGCGCCACGGTAGGCTTGATCCAGTCTTCGTGTATGTTTTCGTCGCCGCGTCCTGTGGCGTCGATGACTTCAGTCCAGCTGTTGAGGTCGTTGCTCAGCTCTATGCGGTAGCAGTTGAGGTTGTCAGTGCCGGCCTCATTGGTGCTGGCATCGTAAATCTTGAACCAATAGAGCTGGTAGGGCTGCTCGAGGTCGATGATGACCCAGTGCTCCTTGGAGCCTCCGACGCACCACTTCTGGTGCACGCTCAGGCCAGAGTACCTGCCGTCGATGATGTTGCTTGCCACTTCGCCCGAAGCTGCTATCTCGCCGCTCACCGAGTGGATAGTCTTGCCCTCGGCCACGTTGTCAAGGGTTTTGTCGCTCGAGACTTCCACGAGGTTGGCCTCGGTCTTGTTGGTCGTGCCCACGTCGTTGCCCACCTTGACTGAGATGGAGTAGAGTCCCTCTTCGTCAAACTGCATGACGGCCGTGTTGCCGTTCTGGCTTATCAGCTTGGCCCCGGCGGGTGCTGTCCATTCGTAGGTCTTGGGCTTCATGTTGGCAGTTGCAGTGAATGTCACCTGCTCGCCCGGAGTGACGAGTGTCTTGGATGCCATGACGGACACCTCGGGAGCTGTCATTGCCGGATAGTTTTTGGTAATAGACACTTCCTCGCCTTGTTTCATGTCCTTGGTGACTGTGACCACGCTCACCACGAGCGAATTCTCATCATCCTCGCGGACAAACTTGGGCACATAGAACGCTTCGTCGCGTGTCTGGCCGACAAGGGTCTTGACGCCGTTGCGCTCCACATATACGTCGAAGTGATCGACATTGTCATAGTCGGCAGGAGCATCCCAGATGATGCGCAGGTCGGCCTCCTCTTCGCCAAGTTCGTTCTGCACTTCGAGATTTGAGACTTGCAATGATTCTGAGTATGACGACGGTATGATGCCGAGCTGCCCGAGCGATGCGGTATAGTTGCTGAGCGATGCAGCGGCCTTGATGTTGAGTGCGATGATTGAGACCGTCTTGCCCGCGAGCGACGAGAGGTCGGCCTCGGCTACGATCCATCCATTGACCGTGCCTGCACTCTTCAGTGTGAAGTCGGTGAATGCATTGCCATCCTCGACTACGCCGAGCTTGAGGTTGATGCTGCCCGGTGTGCTCGACTTGTATATCAACTGGAACTTGTCTCCCTGCTCGATGGCCATGTGAGTCTTGTACAGACGCAGTATGTGGTCGGCATTGGCCGAGATGCGGCCGGAGATGCTCACGCTGGTGCCGACGTTGTAGGCATCGTTCCAATTGTAGTTGATCACGAGGTTGTCATTGGCACTGCTCTCGACCCACCAACGCCACGTGGGCAGGATGCTCTGCATGCCGCGGTGATACCAGTCTTGTGTAGCCTGCTTCTCGCCCTCGACGAAGCGGTATTTGCCTTGGCCCGCGCTGAAGCAAGTCACGAACGGCTTGTCCTGTATCGTGCTGCGCTCCTGTATGGCATTGGCAAGTCCCGGCCATGTGGAAGAATTGTCACGGCTCGCTGTGTTTGACGGGTCGCCCTGCAGATTGACCCACACGCGCGATTCGTTGGCAAACACTTCCTCGATGGCATCGTAGGCCACGCGACCGCAATTGTCCTCAGTGTCGAGGATGTCTTCGACCACCTGCTTCCAGATATGCTCCTCGGGGTTGAACAGCTGCAACGAACTTGCATGACCCGTCTTAGGCAAAGCCGGCTGGAAATAGTTGGCATTGCCGGTGAGTCCGCCCTGAGCCATCTCGAGACCTGAATACAGCTGCTTGAAGAATTCCTCACGTGTCTTGCCCGCCGACTGGAAAGTGCTCCAGTTGCCACTGATACCGGTGGCCGAAGCCGAACCGTAGTTGGCCATATATGACACATTCTTGTCGATTGCCAGCAGCGGCATTATGCCTGATGCGTAGTAGTTGGCATCATACCACTGGAGCTCCATGTCATAGTTGCCGTCGGCATGGGCGCACTCATAGAAGTAGCTGATCCAGCCTTCCCACTGCGACTGTGTGCTGGCGTAGGTCTCCTCGTTGAGGAACCACCCGTCGAAGCCGTAGAACTTGGCTATCTCATACATCTTCTTGGCGATAGGATATTCTCCGTTCTCCTCTTTGAGGAATTGGCGCACCCATTCGGGATCGCCGCTAAAAGCCGACGGGGGGAAGAATACGTTGCCGAGGACTTTGACGCCGTTCATGTGGCAGACGTCTACCACCGGTGCCGTCGGCGGCACGATGATGCCTTCGCCTGCCGAGCCGCCCCACCAGACGATCATGTCCATGTATTGCCAATAGGTAGGATTGTAGCCGATGAAGTTGTTCGCCCCTTGCGACGGGGTGGTGCTACACATCGGGTTCATCGTGAGGCACGCTGCGATTTTGGCATCGGGATATTGGTATTCGTTTGCCTTGATGCCGTCGTCAGCGATGCGCGGACGGAGTTTTACCAAGCTCCTGTTGAACTTGGCATCCGGATCTGCCTCGGGCGTCCAGCTCTCCACATATTTGGGATGCCAGCACCCGCCGAAAGGTTGCTGGGCGAAACCGCCCAAGGCAACCAGGGAGCAGAGCGCTGCTCCCAATAGTTTCTTGGTGTTCATTCCTGTTTATTATTTTATAGTTTAATATAATGATCTGAAGTTGTCGGGCGTGTTTCGTTCGCCATTGTCACCATTGGTGTCCTGCACATCCCACCACACGCGTGTGCCCTGATTGACACCTTGCGGCATATTGTCGGCATTATAGTCAGTCTCGCTGCCCGGGTAATCGATGCGCTTTATAAACTTGCCGGCAGGGATATTGGCGTCGCGGTTGTTGAGATGATTGTTCAGGCGCGGATAGTCCGTGCGGCGGAATTCAGCCCATCCCTCATTGCCATTGGGGAATATGGCGAGCCATTTCTGTGTGATGATCTGCTCGAGTTGTGCCTCGTTGTCGCCACCGGCAAACGGATTGTCCTCGCCGTTGTATATCTTGAGGCTGCTGATGTAGGCATCTGCCTTGTCTGCCATGTGGTAGTAATTGAAAGACTCACGTATGCCTTCGCGGAAAAGGTCTTCAGCAGAGCCGTAAGAGTCAGTCCATCCGCGCAGCGTGGCTTCGGCCAAGAGGAACTTGAGTTCGGCATATCCGAACCATATATAGGGACGTGAATAGCTGAACCAATGGGTGTCTGACAGGACCTTGCTGTTGTTAGGGTCCACCTTGAGCGGTGAATAGACGTCTGTGGCATTGGTCTGGAACTCATTGTTGCCTATCGCGTTGCCATGATATTGCTTGTTGGGCATCTCGCGTCCTGCCTCGAGGAAGTTTTTGGGCGTAGGCCTGTACCAGCATATCGTGCAGCGCGGGTCGATGGTGTCACCGAAGTTTGCCATGGCCGCATCCTTGTCGATCAGGTTGTTGTAAGCCTGCTCCATGTCGAGCGACATGACCACGTCGGCATAACGGAATCCGCAGTTGGCCACTTCGTTCTCCTCGCCACTTGCGTCCTCTCCTCCCTGGTCTATGGGTGCATAGTTTGGCACGGTTTCGACATTGTCATCCTGCGACTGCATGAGTCCTGCGGGGTGATTGATGGCAGCCACAGCCTCGTCATAAGCGCGCTCGGGGTCTACATTGACGATACGCAGCGCGAGGCGCAGGCGGAGTGAGTTGGCAAAGCGCACCCATTTGGCCTCATCGCCGTTGAACACTTTGTCCTCGCGGTCGGCGAAAGTGAAGCTGCATGCTCCGGGCTGGATGCTGTCGGCCGCCTCACTAAGCATACGGAACACCATGTCATAGACCTGTTCCTGCGTGTTGTAGGGGCACTGGGTGGGTGGCTCAAGACCCTGCACATAGACGCCGAAAGGCATGTCGCCGTAGGTGTCGGCCATCGTCGAGGCAAGGAAAGCATACCAGATGCGGGTCATGTAGAACGCATTGCGGTGTGCCTCGTGGTCCACATACCAGAATGTGTTGGCCAGCGTCCTGTATTCCTTGGAGCGGTCCTGATAGAAATGGCTCCAGCGTCTCCCCGACCAGTCCTCAGTATAGACATAGTTGGGAGAGCTGACGATGAAATCGAGCTTATTGTTGGCGAAATAGCCCGCATAGATGTCATGTGTCAGGCTTGTCGTGCGCTGGTAATCATTGACCAGACCTTCGTACGTGAATTTCTTGAATTCCTGCCCTATGGTAGACATATTGTTGGCAAGTTCTGCACGCTTCTCATCCGAAATTGAGTCGGGATGTGGCAAGTCGATG
>DWUP01000165.1 GCA_020012075.1 Candidatus Avibacteroides avistercoris | reverse complement strand
GTGACGATGCACCTGCAGATTGAGACTGTTGTGCTCCTGCGTTGGCATACATCTCTGCACTTGCTGCCTGGAATGCCGCGTTGAGTTCTGCCATGGCTGCATCGACAGCCGCCACATCCTGAGCTTTGTGAGCATCCTTCAGTTTCTGGAGTGCAGCCTCAATCGGGGCTTTCTTGTCTGCCGGGAGCTTGTCGCCGAGTTCTTTCAGCTGATTTTCGGTTTGGAAAATCATTGAGTCGGCCTGATTCATCTTGTCAATCTTCTCACGTTCTTTCTTGTCGGCTTCTGCATTTGCCTCGGCCTCTGCTTTCATCCTTTCGATTTCCTCTTTGGTCAAGCCGCTGGAAGCCTCGATGCGGATAGCTTGCTCTTTGCCTGTGGCCTTGTCTTTAGCCGAGACTTTCAATATGCCATTGGCATCTATATCGAATGTGACCTCGATTTGCGGGACACCACGACGAGCCGGAGCTATGCCGGTGAGGTTGAAGTTGCCGATGGTCTTGTTCTGAGCAGCCATTGGACGCTCACCTTGGAGCACGTGGATTGTCACTTCGGTCTGGTTGTCTGCTGCCGTCGAGAAGACTTCGCTCTTCTTGCACGGTATTGTCGTATTGGCATCTATCAATTTTGTCATGACACCACCCAATGTTTCAATACCCATAGACAGCGGAGTCACATCCAGCAGGACGATGTCGCCTACCCCGCCCTCCTTGTTCAGGATTGCTCCTTGGATAGCAGCGCCGACTGCCACGACTTCGTCAGGATTTACACCTTTGGAAGGCACTTTGCCGAAGAAGTCTTCCACCAGCTTCTGCACGGCCGGAATCCTTGACGAACCGCCGACGAGGATGACCTCATCGATGTCAGAGTTGCTCAATCCTGCATCTGCCATTGCTTTTTTACATGGCTCAAGGCAGGCTTGGATGAGGCTGTGGGCCAATGCTTCGAATTTTGCACGTGTCAATGTCTTGACCAAGTGCTTTGGCACACCATTGACAGGCATGATGTAAGGCAGGTTAATCTCGGTAGAAGTTGTCGAAGACAGCTCTATCTTGGCTTTCTCGGCTGCTTCTTTCAGGCGTTGGAGTGCCATCGGGTCTTGCCTCAGGTCTACCCCTTCGTCGTTTTTGAACTCATCTGCCAGCCAGTCGATAATCACTTGGTCGAAGTCATCACCGCCGAGGTGTGTATCGCCATTGGTCGAGAGCACTTCAAAGACGCCGCCGCCGAAGTCGAGGATTGATATATCAAACGTACCGCCACCGAGGTCGAAGACTGCGATCTTCATATCCTTGTTGGACTTGTCTACGCCGTATGCCAATGCGGCTGCCGTCGGTTCATTGACAATCCTCTCGACTTTGAGGCCTGCTATCTCACCTGCCTCCTTGGTCGCTTGACGCTGTGAGTCAGAGAAGTAGGCCGGCACGGTTATGACTGCCTGTGTAACTTCCTCGCCCAAATAGTCTTCGGCAGTTTTTTTCATCTTCTGAAGGACCATTGCAGAGATTTCCTGTGCCGTATATTGACGGCCATCGACCTCGACACGAGGCATGTTGTTGGCGCCACGCACTACCTGATATGGCACGCGTGCGATTTCTTTCTGCACTTGATCCCAATTTTCTCCCATGAAACGTTTGATTGAGAAAATCGTACGTTTCGGGTTTGTGATCGCCTGTCTCTTTGCCGGGTCGCCGACCTTGCGCTCCCCGCCGTCCACGAATGCCACTACCGATGGGGTAGTCCTTTTGCCTTCGCTGTTGGCAATCACCACAGGCTCATTGCCTTCAAACACTGCTACACATGAGTTGGTAGTTCCTAAGTCGATACCAATAATCTTTCCCATATTATTCAATTTTTTATTTGTTTTCTTTTATCGTTTTGTGCGCTTTCTTGCGGCACACACCAGAGTTTTGCAAATGGCGTGCCACGCGGAATCGGGGGATTTTTCTGCCATTTTTAGTTGCGCCACGCATGAAATCTGCCATTTTTGCCGAAAACACTGCCACGTCATGCCGCTTTGCCGGCATGACGTGGCAATGTCATCGTATGCCACAGGCAGAAACATTGTATGCCATGAGTGAAAACATTGTATGCTATCGGTCACAGGGTCGTATGTAAAAACGATTGGCACGGCGTGCCGCCGTGCCAATCGTCAAATCGTGCCTCCGAATGTTCACTTGACTTCGCTGCCCGGCCTGACTTGCCGCATGGGGGTAATCACCGACAGCGACCCGTCGAGGTCCTCGGCACTGAGTATCATGCCTTGGCTCTCGATGCCCTTGAGCTTGCGTGCCGGGAAGTTGGCCACGAAGCATACCTGCTTGCCCACGAGTTCCTCGGGATTATAGTGCTTGGCAATGCCCGAGACTATCGTGCGTGTCGAGATGCCGTCATCTATCTTGAATTGCAACAGTTTGTCTGCCTTGGGCACTTTGGTACATTCGAGGACAGTGCCGACACGTATGTCAAACCGCTGGAAATCGTCAAACGGCGCATCTTCCTTAATGGGATTGGCCTTGCGGTCAGCGGCTTCGTTGGCTTTCTTGGTGTCTTGCAGTTTCTGTACCTGTGCCTCGATGACGGCGTCGTCTATCTTTTCGAAGAGCAACTCGGGTTCTCCCAGCAGATGTCCCTCGGGCAAAAGACCTGTTTCGCCCAGACGTTCCCAATCTTTGACATCACAGTTGAGCATCTTGCGCAGTTTCTCTGCCGAGAATGGCAGGAATGGGCCGAACACTATCGCAAGGTTTGCCACCAGCTGAAGGCTGACGTTGAGAATGGTTGCCACGCGCCCCATCTCGGTCTTGGCCAGTTTCCAAGGCTCGGTGTCGGCGAGATACTTGTTGCCGGCACGGGCGAGTGCCATGGCTTCCTTCTGGGCATCGCGGAATTTGAATACATCCAGCAGCCGCTCGACATTGCCTTTGACGGCAGCAAGCTCGGCCATGACTTCATCTTCGGCGGCGGTCAGCATGCCGAGTGGCGGGACATGCCCGTCGAAATATTTCTTGGTCAGCACCAATGCCCGATTGACGAAGTTGCCAAAGACGGCGACCAGCTCATTGTTGTTGCGGGCCTGGAAGTCACGCCACGTGAAGTCATTGTCCTTGGTCTCCGGGGCATTGGCCGTGAGGACATAGCGCAGCACATCCTGCTTGCCGGGGAAGTCGCGCAGATATTCATGCAGCCAGATGGCCCAGTTGCGTGTCGTCGAGATTTTGTCGCCCTCAAGATTGAGAAACTCGTTGGCCGGCACGTTGTCGGGCAGGATATACGACCCCTCGGCCTTGAGCATCGCGGGGAAGACGATGCAGTGGAAGACGATGTTGTCCTTGCCGATGAAGTGGATGAGACGTGTCTCGGGATCTTTCCACCACTTCTCCCACGTGTCGGGCAACAGTTCTTTTGTATTAGATATATAACCAATCGGGGCGTCAAACCAGACATACAGCACCTTGCCGTCAGCACCTTCCACCGGGACGGGTATACCCCAGTCGAGGTCACGGCTCACGGCACGGGGCTGAAGTCCCATGTCGAGCCAGCTCTTGCACTGCCCATAGACATTGGGACGCCACTCTTTGTGCTCCTCGAGTATCCACTTGCGCAACCAAGCCTCATGGCGGTCGAGCGGCAGATACCAATGCCGGGTCTCACGCATCACAGGTTTCGAGCCACTGATCGCCGAGTGCGGATTGATGAGCTCGGTGGGACTGAGCGACGTGCCGCAGGCCTCGCACTGGTCTCCATAGGCGCGGGGATTGTGGCAGTGCGGACATTCGCCCACGATGTAACGGTCGGCGAGAAACTGTCCCGCCTCCTCGTCATAATATTGCTCGGACGTCTTCTCGACAAACTCACCTTTGTCATAGAGCTTGCGGAAGAAGTCGGATGCCGTCTCTTCGTGCACTTTGGAGGTCGTCCTCGAATATATGTCAAAGGATATCCCGAACTCGTCAAACGACTCCTTAATCAATTTATGGTAGCGGTCTACGACGTCCTGCGGCGTGCATCCCTCCTTTTTGGCACGGATGGTGATAGGCACGCCGTGCTCGTCAGAGCCTCCGATGAAAATCACATCTTCGTGCTTGGCTCTCAAATATCTCACATAGATGTCGGCCGGGACATAGACGCCCGCCAGATGCCCTATATGCACCGGGCCGTTGGCGTATGGCAAGGCCGATGTCACCGTGGTACGCTTGAATTTACTCTCCATTTCTACAGATTTTTTGCAAAATTAATCTATTCCCCCCAATTCTGCGGCAGCCGGCGCCAAATGATTGGGCGCGGCACTGTGATTTTGTCAGGCGACGGCAACGGTCCCGGCAGCCGCCGCGCCCGGCGGAATTATCCACAGAAATGATGAAAATGCACGACACAAGCATTATAATCTTATAATAAATGCTAATTTTGGCCGCATATTACCATTCAAAACTAAACTTAACAAGGTATGAGAAAGCAATTCTTACTGCTGGTCATCATCGCGGGGCTCGCACTCGCCATGCCGGCCAAGGCTCAAATCAAGTTTGGACTCAAGTTGGGAACAAACATTTCAAACACCGACTTCTCCGAAATGAGAGAAATCGACCAGCTCAAGGACGTAGCCATCAAGAACAATGCAGGCTTCTTCGTCGGCCCGGTGATGGACATCAAAATCCCGTTGCTCGGCTTCGGCGCAGACATCGCCCTGCAATACTCCTACAACAGCTATACCATCGAGACTCCTGAGATGCAGGACAGGAAGAGCAAGCAGCACATGTTTGAGATTCCCGTACACCTCAAATACAACTTCGACCTCGGGAGCATCCTCGGACTGTATGTTGCAGCCGGCCCGAGCTTCGGGTTCAACATCAACCCCGACAGCTTCTGGAAAGACCTTACGATAGCCGTGGCTGACGAAATCGACGGCAACCACACATATAAGCGCAATAGCACAGAGGTCTATCTGGACTTCGGCGCAGGCCTGACCATACTGAGCAAGGTGCAGCTCGGCTTCACCTACAACCTCGGGCTCACCGACGCAGCCAAAGGCAGGGGCGTGGGCGGCGTCGTCCGCGAGGCGTGGGACGGCAACGCGGTCAAGAGCCGCGTGTGGAAAATCTCGGCCACCTACATCTTCTGACAGACTCCCGCTCCTGCCGTCACACAGACGACCGACGGAACAATCCTGCCGCCGCAGTGCCCGATGACCGGTTTCGGGGCCGCGGCGGCAGGTCTTTTTTTTGCCCCGACGCACACTGCGCAGCGGCCGTGCCTGATGCAAAGCCGCGGACATGCCTCGCAAACTTGCACAAGGCCGCACACAAAACCGGCCTCGACAGGACATAAAGTATATTCGCAAGTTGCGAATATACATACGAAAGTTGCGAATGTATAAACGAAACTTGTGAATGTAGTTCACACACCGGGCAAATGAAGTTTATCCGCCGTGACGCACAAGTTTATGCCGCACGCTGTTGGACGTGATGTGCAATGTTATTACATTTGCCATGCCATGCCCAGACGGCACGGCACTCACAAATCATCAAAAGCATTATGACCAAGACACGGATAATCCTTGCCTCGCTGCTCACATGCCTGACACACGGGGCGATGGCCGACGAGGGAATGTGGATGCTCACCGACATCAAGGAGCAAAATGCCGCATTCATGCAAGCCCTCGGGCTGGAGATAGACATCGACGACATCTACAATCCCGACAGCATCTGTCTGAAGGACGCTGTCGTGCATTTCGACGGCGGATGCACGGCAGAGGTCATCTCGCCCGACGGCCTGCTGCTTACCAACCACCACTGCGGTTATGACTACATCCAGAGGCACAGCACTATCGACGACGACTATCTGACCGACGGCTTCTGGGCCATGTCACGCGACGAGGAACTGCCGTGCGAGGGACTGACAGTGACCTACATCGACGAGATAATGGACGTGACCGGCTATGTCAATGAGTGCTTGGCCACAGACCCGGACCCCGACGGGACAAACTATATCTCGGCATCCTACCTCGACAGTGTGGCGGTGCGGTTTGCCGCCGGGCAAGGCATCGAGGTGACACCATTCACACGTCTGGAACTGAAGCCCTTTTATGGCGGCAACAAATACTACCTGTTCGTCAAGACCGAATACCACGATGTGCGCATGGTCGGTGCACCACCGTCGTCGATAGGCAAGTTCGGAGCGGACACAGACAACTATGAATGGCCGCGCCACTCGGGGGATTTCTCGCTCTTCCGCATATACGCCGACAGCACCGGCCAGCCCGCCGAATACTCGGCATCCAACGTCCCGCTCAAGGTCAAGAAGCATCTGACCATCAGTCTGGCAGGCATCGGGGAGGGAGACTTCACCTTCGTCATGGGACTGCCGGGGCGCAACTGGCGGTATATGATAAGCGACGAGGTCGAGGAGCGTATGCAGACGACCAACTTCATGCGTGACACCATCCGCGGCATACGGCTCAAGGCATGGGCTGAAGAAATGGCACGCGACCCGATGGTCAAACTGCAATATGCCGGCAAATATGCCAGCATAGCCAACTATTGGAAGAATGCGGTGGGAATGAACCGCGGCCTCATCCGTCTCAAGGTGCTCGACACCAAGCGGGCACAGCAGCAGCGCCTCCTCGCCTACGGTGACGCGACCGGCGAGACTGCCTACCGTGAGGCCTACGAGACTATCAAGGGGATTGTGGCCACGAGACACGACGCGATGTTCCACCGCGAAGCCATCACCGAGGCACTGATGCTCGGCACAGAGTTTTCTGCCATCCCGTCGGTGGACCTGCTCATTTCGGCACTTGAGAGCAAAGACCGCACGTCGATAGACTTCGCCATCGGCAAGCTCAGGGCGCAGGCCGACAAATACTTCAACCGCGACTACGCGCCAGACATCGACCGCAAGGTCTCAAAACTCATGCTGCAAGCCTACGCTTCACTCATCCCGGCAGGACAACGCATCAGTATCTTCGAGACGATTGACCGTGACTTCGGCGGCGACGCCGGCGCATTCGTCGACCACTGCTTCGACACTTCAATCTTCGGCAGCCGGGCTTCATTCGACCGCTTCATGGCCAGACCGCGCCTGTCAGTGCTGGCAGACGACCCGATGGTCAAATATGCAAGGTCGGTGCGCGACGGCTACAGACGCACAGGGGAGGAAATGAGCGAGGCAAACAAGGCTTATGCCAAGGCACACCGCACTTGGGTGGCCGGCATGATGGAGTTGAAGCGGCACGAGGACACCCCACTCTATCCGGATGCCAACCTGACACTGAGGCTCACCTACGGCACGGTGGCATCCTATAAGCCCGCTGACGGCGTGACCAACCTCTGTTACACCACACTCGACGGAGTAATGCAAAAGGAGGATGCGGACAATCCCGAGTTTATCGTGCCGGAAAGATTGAAAGAGCTCTACCGCATGAAAGACTACGGGCACTATGCCATGCCAGACGGACGGATGCCTGTCTGCTTCGCCACCGGGGTAGACACGACGGGAGGCAACTCGGGCTCACCCGTCTTCAACAGCAAGGGACAGCTCATCGGGTGCGGCTTCGACCGCAATGTCGAGGGGCTGACGGGCGACATCGCCTATAATCCGGCCTTGCAGCGTGCCGTGTGCGTCGATATACGCTATGTGCTGTTCATCATTGACAAGTTTGCCGGAGCGCACCACCTCATTGATGAGATGAGTATAGTCGAGTGATATCCGCGGAGACATTGCATAAAATTAAGGCAGCCCCGTCGGGGCTGCCTTAATTTATCCATATACCGTCACACGAAGCGTCACTCCAGATAGGTGTAGCCATAGAGGCCGGAGCGGTAGTTGGAGAGGAATTCGCGTCCCTCCTCGGGTGAAATGATGCCTTTCTTGACTGATGTCATCACCCACACTTCGACGTTGCGTGCCATTCTCTTGGGATTGAATTGCACATAGTCGAGCACATCGGCCACCGTCTCGCCTTCTATTATCTTGTCAATCACATAGCGGTCACCGCTGACCTTGATATGTACGGCATTGGTGTCGCCGAAGAGGTTGTGCAGGTCGCCGAGTATCTCTTGGTATGCACCGACGAGGAAAACACCGAAATAGTATGGTTCGCCCGGCTTCAATTCATGCACCGGCAGATAATAAGAGAAGTTGCGTGTCGAGATAAAGTTGTCAATCTTGCCGTCAGAGTCACACGTGATGTCTTGCAGTGTAGCCGACTTGGTCGGTTGTTCATTGAGACGGCTCAGTGGCATGATGGGAAATATCTGGTCGATAGCCCATGCGTCGGGCAATGACTGGAAGAGAGAGAAGTTGCAGAAGTATTTGTCGGGCAAAATCTTCGAAATCTTCTTCAGTTCATCCGGTGCGTGCTTGATGCTTTCAGCCATATTATAGACCTCTCTCGCTATTGCCCAGAACAGTTTCTCCACTTGGGCGCGGGTCTTGAGGTCTATCAGCCCGAGGTTGAACAGGCCGAGTGCATCCTCGCGGCACTGCATGGCATCGTGCCATGTCTCGATGAGTCGGGGCTGATTGATATTGTCCCACAAGTCATACAGCTCTTTGACTATCTCATGGGCATCGGCATCGATGGTCTCATCATCGCTACAGTCCGGCAGGCTGGTGCTGGCCAATGCCTCGAAGACAAGGACCGAATGGTGTGCGGCCAGCGAGCGTCCCGACTCTGTGATAATATTGGGATGCTCGAGTCCATTCTTGTCACAGGCATCTGTCACGAGTGACACGGCATCATTGACGTACTCCTGAATGGAATAGTTCATACTGTTGCCGCTCAGCGACGAGCGTGTCCCGTCATAGTCCACGCCGAGGCCTCCGCCGATATCGACGAATTGGATGGCATAGCCCATCTTCTTGAGCTGGACATAGAATTGTGAAGCCTCCTTGAGCGCCGTCTTGATGCGGCGGATGTTGGTCACTTGGCTGCCGATGTGGAAGTGTATCAGCCGCAGGCAATCTTCCATCCCGTTGGCATTCAGGATGTCGAGGGCATCGAGCAGCTCGGTCGAGTTGAGGCCAAACTTGCTCACGTCGCCCCCCGACTCCTCCCATTTGCCGCTGCCCGAGCTGGCGAGCTTGATGCGTATGCCGATATTGGGACGGACATTCAGCCTCTTGGCGACCGAGGCTATGCTGCGCAGCTCCATGAGTTTCTCGACCACGATGTATATCTGCCGCCCCATTTTCTGGGCGAGCAGTGCCAGCTCGATGTAGTTTTCATCCTTGTAGCCGTTGCAGATGATCATGCCGTCGTCATTGGTGTTGATTGACAGCACGGCGTGCAGTTCCGGTTTGGAGCCCGCTTCGAGTCCTATGTTATACTTAGTGCCGTGGCTCACGATCTCTTCGACCACGGGGCGCATCTGATTGACCTTGATGGGATAGATGATATAGTTCTTTGCCTTGTAGCCATATTCCTTGGCGGCGCGCTCAAAGCAACTGGAAATTTTTTCAATCCTGTTGTCGAGTATGTCCGGGAAGCGCAGCAGCACCGGGGCCGAGACATCCCTGACCTGCAATTCGTCCATGACTTCCTTGAGGTCGACCGACGGTCCACCTGCCTTGGGACTCACTGTCACGTGTCCCTTGTCGTTAATGGAGAAATAATTCAGACCCCAGCCGTTGATGTTGTACAGCTCGGCCGAATCCTCGATTTTCCACTTTCTCATTCCTTAGAACTTATTCGGATTTGCGTCCCCGGCTCAATGCGGCCGGCGGGACATTGTTAAACAAATGAACTACTGCCCGGGTGCAGGCACACAGGGCCTGCGTCCACAAGGCGGTGCAAAATTAAGGAATAAAAACTATATACCACCCGTCATGACACGTTCTTTGAGCCAAATGCACACGGGCGACGCACCGACGATGCCGGGTGCCATTGCCGGCGGAGTCTGACACAAAGTGCCACAACGTGCGGCATAAACTTGGCGGACACCGCAGATAAAGTTAATTCGCAAGTTGCGAATATACATACGAAACTTGCGAATGTATATACGGAAGTTGCGAATATACGTTCGCAACTTCCGTTTTTACTTTATGTCCCACCCAAGGCAACTTTATGTCCCGGGCAAAGCGGTTTGATGTCAGACGCCGGCGGGTTTGTGTGCGGGCGATGAGGTTTTTGCCCAGCTTATGCCACATTTCGGGACGTCACGGGGGTTCGTTTCACGTTTTTGCCTAATTTTGCCGGGAGCAAAGTTATCACCTATGAAATATGGATTTTACAGGGTCGCGGCAGCTATCCCACGCGTAGAAGTCGCCTGCCCGGAGCGCAATGCCGGGCATATAACCGGCATGATCAAGGCAGCCGACGAGCGGGGTGCCTCGGTGGTCGTCTTCCCCGAGCTGAGTGTCACGGGATATACGTGCGCCGACCTGCTGCTGCAAGAGCGGTTGCTCGACGCGGCAGAGACGGCCGTCGGGCGCATAGCCGGGACGACAAAGGGACGCGACATCACGGTCATCGTCGGATGCCCGGTGAGGTGGAAGTCGCTGCTCTATAACTGTGCTGTGGTGATGCACGGCGGCAAAGTGGCCGGCATCGTGCCCAAACAGCATTTGCCCAACTATGGAGAATTTTATGAAAAGAGGTGGTTTTGCCCGGGCAGCGACGTCCCGGGATGCACATCCCTACGCTTCGCGGGACAGGACACAGTGTTTGGCAACCGTCTGCTGTTTGCCACCGGCGAAGTGACCTTCGGCATCGAGCTGTGTGAAGACCTGTGGGCACCTGTGCCGCCGAGCACAGGACTGGCACTGGCCGGGGCAGAACTGATAATCAACACATCTGCCGACAATGAGGCTCTGCGCAAGCACAGCTACCTGCGCCGTCTGGTGTCGGTGCACTCGGCACAGACGATCACGGCTTATGCCTTCACATCGGCAGGCTATGGAGAGTCCACTACCGACACGGTATTCGCCGGCAAAAGTTTCCTCTGCGAGAATGGCAAAATGCTCGCCGAAGCCGCCCGCTTCAAGATGGATGAGCAACTGACATGTGCAGACTTCGACATCGAACTGCTCAGGAACGAACGCCGCACCAACATGACCTATGGCAGCGCGCCGCGCACCGGCAGTGACGAATATACGACCATCCACATCGATGCCAAGCCGCGCGATGGCGAGACTGACAGACACTTCGACCAGCTGCCATTCCTGCCGCCGGCCGATGAGACGGGCACAGCGTGCGACGAAGCCTTTGCCATCCAGACGCTCGGTCTCGCCAAGAGACTGTCGCACATCGGGTGCAAGGATGTGGTCATAGGCATCTCGGGCGGCCTCGACTCGACCCTCGCGCTGCTCGTCTGCACCAAGGCATTCGAGACACTCGGCCTCGACCCTCGCGGCATCACTGCCGTGACGATGCCGGGCTTCGGCACTACCGACAGGACATATCACAACGCGCTGGCATTGATGGAGGCCCTCGGCGTGACAATGCGCGAAATCAGCATCCGCGATGCTTGTACAGGCCATTTCAAAGACATCAGCCACGATGCCAACGTGCATGACACCACATACGAAAATGCCCAAGCACGCGAAAGAACCCAGATATTGATGGACATCGCCAACCAAGTGGGCGGCATCGTCGTCGGCACAGGTGACCTCTCAGAGCTTGCCCTCGGCTGGGCAACCTACAACGGCGACCACATGTCCATGTATGGAGTCAATGCGGGGATAACCAAGACAATGATCAGGACCATAGTCACACATCTGGCCGAGAATGCCACAGACAGCGGAATCAGAGACACACTGCTCGACATCGTGGCCACCCCCATAAGCCCCGAATTACTGCCGGGCGAAGGCAGGCAGGCCATCAACCAAAAGACCGAGGACATCGTAGGGCCATACGAATTGCATGACTTCTTCCTGTACCACCTGATAAAGAGCAAGTTCAGCCCGGACAAAATCAGGTATATGGCCTGCCGGGCATTCGACGGCATCTATGACACAGCCACGGTGGACAAATGGCTGCGCACGTTCATACGCCGCTTCTTCACCCAGCAGTTCAAACGCTCGTGCCTCCCCGACGGACCGAAAGTAGACACGGTGACACTGAGCCCGAGGAGCGACTGGAGGATGCCAAGCGATGCATCATTCGAGACATTCATCAACTGACCACGACCAAAAGCCAAGACAAACAATGATTAAAAGAGCAATCATCACAGCTGCCATAATAACAGCTGCCGCCGGCATCTCGGCAGCAGACCGCAAAGACGATGCCCCACGACAAGCCTATATATTCGGCGTAGGAATATCAATGACCGACTCGACAGCCTTCTTCACCGACATACAGACGGTGGACAGCCTCTATCTCAACAAAGAGGGATTCGTCGATCACGAGTCAGAATACAGCCTCCAGCTGAAGCTCTATCTGTCCAACAGGCTCAACATGCACGACAAGACCTGCGCAGTGTTCTATGACAGCGACGCAAAGGACCTGCAAAAGGAATATGACAAGGTGACGTCAAAGCTCAAAAGCTCAGGCTACAAAGACTTCGTGACAATAGGCAAGGACGACTTCACCTTTACACTCTACCGCCCATCGGGTGAGTGACACGCCGCAAGCCGCCATGCTCAGACATCGATGTCCTTGAGCAGAATATCATTGCACGCACGATAATAGTCGTCACGGGCTTTGTCGAAAGCTGCCCACGGCCTGCCTTTGGGCATGACAGCGCCGGCAAAACCGGCACCATTGTCCAGTTTGTCTATCACCGTGCCTATGCTCAGGCCTGAGATATCTTTGGCAGGCATATACCCCATATCGACCCCACCCTTCCCGTCAGGCAAAGCGGTCTGGCACACCAGTCCCATGTCAATCAGCTTGTTGAGGACTTGCTGCGAAAGCCTTATGTGCGTCTTGGTCAGTTTTGACAAATCCACACTGCGATAAGGGCGTGAGTGCATGTCAGTGTAATTCCTGACGATGAGGGTCATAAACAATATGCAAAGGAAATCGGTCTCAAAGCGCGAATCAGACTTGGTATTCATCTCGAAGTCGAAGTTCTGCACGTTCTGCCCAAGGTAAGTAATCTCGACACCGAGGAGGCAAATCGTCCATGACAATTGAAGCCATATCAACAGCAGCGGTATGGCAGCAAAACTGCCATAGACGGCATTATAGCCTGATACAAATATCTGGCTGTGAATATAGATTGTCTGGAGCAGCTGGAATGCTGTCCCGCAGATTACGCCCGAGATTAAAGCATTGGCAAAACGCACCTTGGTATTGGGCACATACATATATAGACCCGTAAACACTCCCCATGCAATCAAGTATGGTGCCAGTTTTATGGCAAACTTAAGCAACCCGCCGAGCAACAAGTAATCATGCATGTCGCTGACAACCGTGGCCATATAGACCGAAAAACCTGACGAGACAATCAGGAATATCGGGACGATGAGAAACAATGACATGTAGTCGAATATCTTGCGATTGACTCGTCCACCCTTTGTCTCCCAGATTTTGTTAAACGAATAATCTATGTTGAGCACCAGATTGATCACTGTCCACAGCAACAGCACCAGACCAATGCCGACAAACAGACCGCTGCGGGCATTCTCAATATAGGAATTGACGAAACCTGTCATCAAATCGATTATCTCAGGCTGTCCGTCGAAATAGCTTGTCAGATGCTCGACCAAGATAGTGTCCACACCGAAACCGCGCGCGATGGCAAAGACCATAGCCAATGCCGGGACTATCGACAGAAACGAACTGTAGGTGAGCGCCGAGGCCATATTCATAATCCTGTCCTCAGAAAAACGGCGTATCGACAGCACTATCGTTTTGAGGATGGCAATCAAAGTATATTTGCCGCGGCTGACTTCTTTCTCAGTTATGGTAAAGATATCGGCGGTCAGGAAATGCCATATACGTTTGACCAGTTTCATAATACCAATATTAACAATTAAAAATGGCAGTCGGTCTGTAAGCCGGGTTCTGTACAGTCATAGTTCAGACTGTGTCTGTCATTTATCTCGGCATAATGTCACCATCATGCTCAAGCAACCTACCCTCCGGCACGGACGAGCAATCCTTATAGCCGGTTTACTTGGTCTTGCAACTCCCCGGGCGTACAACTCCTGCATCACCACAGGATTGGTGAGCTCTTACCTCACCTTCTCACCCTTACCCGGGAATACCCGGGCGGTTATTTTCTTCTACGCTTGTCTCACCCTCGCGGGCAACTTCCTTTTAAGAAGGGGGACGCTCTGTGTTGCCCAGACTTTCCTCTGCCTTGCGGCAGCGACAGACCGGCCGACTGCCATATATTTTGTCAAAGTTCTATTTTCAATATCCTCACCCCGAAAGCATCCACATGCAGGCGGAGTTTATTCCTTGAGGAGATATGCACATACTTCTTCTCCCCGGACATCAGGTCTACCGCGCCAGCTATCGTTTCTCTCAGCCCGAAGTAATCAAACAAATGCTGCGGGAACACGACCTCGGCATCGGCCGGATGGTCTGCAAAGTTAGCCAATACAAATATATATTCGTTATCTATGCCGCGCACGAATGAATACAGACGATTGGTGTCATAAGCAGGATTGTCAAAATTAGCATAAGTCACATCGAAGAAACGCCCCTTGGTCACCGCCCTCTCATTAAGTGCAATGTGCATGACTGCCGAATATATCCCGCTTAACTCCGTTTCGCGTGCTGTCAATGCACGGCCATCATAGCTTCCGCCATTACGCCATCGGCGCACAGTATCGACCGACCAATAATCAAAGATTGTAGTCCGTCCGTCACGGCCGCTGTAGCCTTCGGCGTCCATGCCCCGCTCGCCGAACTCCTGACCGAAATATATCATAAACGGATTGACATTCATCAGAGCACTGACAGCCAAGGCAGGCACGGCGCGGAATGGGTCTTTGGCAAAAAAGTCTGATGCCACTCTCTGTTCGTCATGGTTCTCAAGGAAATTGAGCATGTGTTCCTGTATGTCCCCGAGGCTTTGCCAGCAATAAGAGATGTCAGACGCGGCACGTCCGTGGCTCACCACGTCACGCAGCGTGTCATACAGCCCGACCTTGTCATACAGATAATCAAAGCCTCCGACCTTTATATATGAATTGTAAAGTGACGGATTATAGACTTCGGCAATGAAAATCACATCCTTAAACTCGTCTTTAATCCGAGATATGGCCCAGTTCCAAAATTCCACAGGCACCATCTCTGCCATGTCGCATCTGAAACCGTCCACACCTTTGCCCGCCCAGAAGCGGAGGATGTCCAGCATCTTAAACCACGTGTCGGGGATGGGACTGAACGCCCGTGTACGGCCATTCATATAATCGATGCCATAGTTGAGCTTCACAGTCTCAAACCAATCATTGACAGACGGATATTGATTGAAGCAATCATTGCCCGTCACCTTGGCCGGCAGCTCCTCGTAGGGATGAGCAGCTCCGGCAATCATATCAAAATTGCCTGCGAGCTTGGTACCCGGGATATAATAGAAATTGTTATACGGGCTGAAAGCCTTGGTCTGGTCGTCATTAGCACCGAGGTCTTCGACGCCTGCCGGCTTTGCATCTGACACATACTGGCGTGACACATGGTTTGGGACAAAATCTATAATCACCTTCAGGCCGTTGCGGTGTGTCCTTGCCACCAAGTCCTCAAACTCGCGCATACGGTCTTCGACATTCAAGGCAAGGTCGGCCGACACATCATAGTAGTCTCTTATGGCATACGGCGAGCCGGCATTACCTTTGACAATGGCGGGGTGAGTGGCGGGAAGACCCGGATATTCGGTCTTCGAGGCATGTTCTATGATGCCGGTATACCAAATGTGAGTGACGCCCTTGTCCTTGATTTTACGCAACGTCAAGGCATTGAAGTCCGCAAACTTTCCCACGCCGTTAGTCCGTATGTCTCCACCGGGCACACATTCGACGCTGTCATTGCCAAACAAGCGCGGCAGCACTTGATATATTACAAACTTGTTGTTTCCCATTTTTTCAATTTGTCTTTCAGCTGTTCCTTAGCCTGACGGTATCCGCTTTCAAATATTTCACCCGCTTTCTCGAGATCACGATTGCTGAATGAATCAAGGTTATAAGCCTCGAGGAGCATATCGGCAATAGCTTTGTCATGTAGCGTGTTGGCCTTAAACATATAGTTATAGCACCTCACACCGATGCTGAAGAGATTCTTCTTATAACTTGTCGTATTGATGGGACTGACGTTGATGGCCACCACACGCCGGCATTCGTCACGGATGGGTGTGACCGGCAGGTTCATAAACACGCCGCCATCGACATAATGCACTCCGTCGATGACAACAGGCGAGAACAATATCGGCATACAGCACGAAGCCGGGACACAAAGGCTCAAGTCCCCCGAGCGGAACTGCACGGATCTGCCGTGATCGAGGTCGCTGGCCACGACGACAAGAGGCAATTTGAGCTGCTCGATGCGTCTGACCGAAATGTTCCTGAGCAAGAAGTCGGCAAACTCGTCCAGCTTGAGCAGGCCGCTGACACTGCCTGCGAAACTCGTCAGACTATTGAACTTCTCCCTGCGGAATATCTCCACCACTCGATATGGCTCCTGGCCGTCAGCTATGAAAGCCCCCGCCAAAGCCCCGGCGCTCACACCGGCAATAATCTCAGGACGTATGCCATGTTCGAAGAGGGCTTGCATCATCCCGAGATGAGCAAACCCCTTGATGAACCCGCCACTGAGGGCGAAGCCCACTCCATAATGACATCCGGCCGGCGGCATCACACGAATCAATCCAATCCGTCAGGCTATGCCATGTGCATTGACCGACGGATCAACCTTGTGGATGAGACCTTGCAACACACTGCCCGGGCCGCACTCCACAAATTCGTCCACCCCGTCGGCCACCATGTTACGGACAGTCTGCGTCCATCTCACGGGTGAAGTGAGCTGTGCGATGAGGTTTTTCTTTATCTCGGCAGGATCAGTTTGCGGCAATGCATTGACATTCTGATATATCGGGCACGACGGCACATGGAATTCCACCGAGTTGATTGCCTCCTCGAGTTCCTGCTTGGCAGGCTCCATGAGCGGCGAATGGAAGGCTCCCCCCACTTTCAGCACCAGCGCCCTCTTGGCCCCGGCGGCTTTCATCAATTCGCACGCACGCTCTATGCCAGGCACTGAGCCTGAGATGACTATTTGGCCCGGGCAGTTATAGTTGGCCGCCACGACCACTTCGTCGTTTATCGATGCGCAGATCTCCTCCACCTTCTCATCGGGCAATGCTATGATGGCCGCCATTGTCGAGGGACGCATCTCGCACGCCTTCTGCATTGCCATGGCACGATGCAGGACGAGGTTGAGCCCGTCTTCAAACGAAAGCGCACCCGAGATGACAAGCGCCGAAAACTCACCCAGCGAGTGGCCGGCCACTGCATCAGGCTTGACAGTGCCAAGTATCGAACGCGCAGCCACCACAGAATGTAGGAATACGGCCGGCTGTGTCACCTTGGTCTGCTTGAGCTCGTCGTCCGTGCCGTCAAACATTATGTCGGTAATCCTGTAACCCAAGACCTCGTTGGCCTTCTCAAACAAGGCTTTAAACTCTTCGGACTTTTCATAGAAGTCCTTACCCATACCCGAAAACTGGGCGCCTTGCCCCGGAAATACGAATGCTTTCATATCAAATTGACAGTTTGTTTGGCCGCAAAGTTACAAACTATTTGCTTACCATGCCCATTGCCCGCCCCTTAAAACCACCTGCCCGGCACACAAAACGCTGTTGCACGGCGGGCAAACTTCCCGAAGGCAGGACATAAACTATATTCGCAAGTTGCGAATATATAAACGAAAGTTTTGAATATACATTCGCAGCTTGCGAATGTACATTCGAAAGTTGCGAATATACTTTGCGTGCGGGGGAAAGTGAGTTCAGGCGGCGGGCAGGCAGTTTTGTATCCGGCACACACCCACCCGGCATGCCGTCAGGCGGAGCGGCCCATATCATATTATATACATCCGTGCACGGCAGCCGTGCCGGTGACCGGCATTGAAGAAAACTGAGCGGCTTACCGAAAAAGCACATAACTTTGCAGGCCGACATACGCTAAATGCACTTTCGGCGTTAATACTAATATGAGCAACCGCACAAAGACTACAACCACGCAGTGCCCGGCAATAGTCCGCCTCGTGATGGCCATCATCATCGCATGGAGCGGCGCACCACACCTGCTGGCGCAGAACGATGTGACAATCACCGGGGTGGTGACCGACGGCGATGGAGCACCTATCGAATTTGCCACCGTCCACGTCGAGCACCAGCCCGCAGGCACAATGACCAACCTCAAGGGTGAATACACCCTGCAGGCGAGGTCGGCCGACAGCCTGGTGGTGGTCTATTCGATGATCGGCTACAACACGCGCAAGCGGGTACTCACCCGCCCGCAAGGCAAGGTGACGCTCAACGTGACGCTGCCACACACGGGATATGAGCTGGGCGAAGTGACTGTCACCGAAGTCAAACGGCAGACCGGCACGATGCAAGATCTGGACTTCGACGACACACACCTCATGCCGAGCGCGACGGGCGGGGGCATCGAGTCATTCATCACCACACAGGCGGGCGTCAGCTCGAACAACGAGCTGAGCTCGCAATACAACGTGCGCGGCGGCAGCTTCGACGAAAACATCGTGTATGTCAATGGCATCGAGGTCTACCGCCCGCTGCTCATCAGCTCCGGACAGCAGGAAGGACTGAGCTTCATCAACCCCGACATGGTAGAGAATGTGGGCTTCTCATCGGGAGGATACGAAGCAAAATATGGCGACAAGATGGCATCTGTGCTCGACATCACCTACCGCCGGCCCGAAGCATTCGAGGCATCGGCCTCGATGAGCCTGCTCGGGGCGACGGCATACGTGGGATATGGCAACGAGCACTTCTCGATGACGCACGGCCTGCGCTATAAGACGAGCCGCTACCTGCTGGGCACGATGGACACCAAAGGCGAATATGACCCCAACTTCGTAGACTATCAGACCTACATCACTTGGAAGCCGGCCAAGAGATGGGAGATAGGTTTCATCGGCAACTTCTCGCAAAACCGCTACAACTTCATCCCGGCCAACAGGACTACGCGGTTTGGCACGCTGGAGACGATGCGCGAGTTCCAAGTCTACTTTGACGGGGCCGAGCGCGACCTGTTCCGCACCTACTTCGGGTCGCTCGAATTGAGGTACAGGCTCAATGATTTCAACTCGGTGGCACTGCGCGCGGCTGCATTCCGCACCAACGAACAGGAGACATACGACATCCAAGGACAATATTGGCTCAGTGACCTCGACGAGACCGAGCAGTCGCCCGAGGGCAATACATCTGGTGTAGGGACCTATCTGGAACATGCCCGCAATTTCCTGACCGCCGATGTCCAGACCTATTCGCTCACCGGCAACCACCGCATCAAGGCACATGACCTCAACTGGGGGCTGGAGCTGAAGCATGAGAAAATCAACGAAAGGATGCGCGAGTGGGAAATGCGCGACTCGGCCGGCTATTCGTTGCCGCACCTGCCCGACAGAGTAAGCGTCATCTACAACCTCAATTCACACAACAGCCTCGCAAGCAACCGATTCTCATTCTACGCGCAAGACACTTATAAATTCAACTCCAAGATAGGTTTGTTCACCATCAACCTCGGGATACGCGGGAGCTACTGGGGCTTCAACCGTGAGTTTATCTTCAGTCCCCGGGGATCGATCGGCCTTATCCCCAAGTTCAATGAGGACTTCACATTCCGCATAGCATCGGGTCTGTACTATCAGGCACCGTTTTACAAAGAGTTCCGTGACACATTCACCGTCAATGGCAACACCGACGTGCGCCTCAACCGTGACATCAGGTCGCAGCGTTCGGTACACTTTGTCGTGGCCGGCGACTACAAGTTCAGAGCCATCGGGCGTCCGTTCAAGGTGACGGTCGAGGCTTATTACAAGAAAATGAGCAATCTCATACCCTACAACGTGGATAACGTCAAGATTACCTACTTCGGGCATAACATGTCGCACGGCTATGCTACCGGCATCGACCTGAAGTTCTACGGTGAATTTGTCAAGGGCACAGACTCGTGGATCACATTTTCACTCATGAAGACACAGGAAAACATCAACGGCCGGTGGGTGCCACGCCCCACTGACCAACGGTATAACCTGTCACTCTACTTCACAGACTATTTCACAAAGAACGACCGCTGGAAATTGAGCCTCAAAGCATCGGTGGCCGACGGCCTGCCATTCAGGGCACCGCACTCGGGAGTGGACGGACAAGTCTTCAAAGCCCCGGCCTACAAGCGCGTGGACATCGGGATGTCCTACAGGTTGCTCGACAACGAAGATGGCAACAATCACCGCCGCTGGGCAAAACCATTCAAGAACATCTGGCTCGGTCTGGACTGCTTCAACCTCTTGGGCATAAACAATGTCAATTCCTACTATTGGGTCACTGACGTATATGACAACCAATTTGCCGTGCCCAACTATCTGACAGGCCGCCAGCTCAATGTCCGCCTGCTGTTTGAATTCCGCTGACCGGCATACACCGCAGCATGACAGGCAAGATGGCAATATGTAACCCATCAACAAGGCTTTTGCCAGACTAAATGCAACTTTTCACGTCTGCCAAGTGGAGTACCCCACCCCACGAGGTGACAATTCGACAAAATCACAGGAAATAGTTACGGAAATATTTCCTCATTATGATTAAATATGTTTCCTTTGTGAAGAAGATAAACCAATATTATTAATAAACCATATTAATATGAAGATTTCACACATCGAACACTTGGGCATTGCTGTCAATAGCATTGAGGAAGCATTGCCCTACTACGAAGAAGTCCTCGGCCTTAAGTGCTACAACATCGAGGTAGTGGAAGACCAGAAAGTCAAGACTGCATTCCTCAAAGTGGGCCAGACCAAAATCGAGCTACTCGAGCCGACAAGCCCTGAAAGCACTATAGCAAAATTCATAGAAAAGAAAGGCGCAGGAGTCCACCACGTAGCCTTTGCCATCGAAGACGGTGTGGCAAACGCGTTGGCCTTTGCGGAAGCGAAAGGAATAAAACTCATAGACAAAGCCCCACGCAAAGGAGCAGAAGGACTCAATATAGCTTTCCTGCACCCCAAATCGACCCAAGGAGTGCTGACAGAGCTCTGCGAGAACTAAAACTAAAGACATAAAACCACTAAATCCACATAGATTATGAGCAATCAACTTGATAAAATCAAAGAACTGATAGAACTCCGTGCCCAAGCACGCCTTGGCGGTGGAGAAAAGGCTATTGCAAAACAACACGACAAAGGCAAATACACAGCCCGTGAGAGAATTGCAATGCTGCTCGACGAAGGGTCTTTCGAAGAAATGGATATGTTCGTAAAGCACAGATGCACCAACTTCGGACAAGACAAGAAGACCTTCCTCGGCGATGGCGTAGTGACAGGTTATGGCACGATAGACGGCCGTCTGGTATACGTCTTCGCGCAAGACTTCACTGTGTTCGGAGGTTCGCTCTCTGAGACTATGGCATTGAAGATCTGCAAAGTAATGGATCAGGCAATGAAGATGGGAGCACCATGCATCGGGCTCAATGACTCGGGAGGCGCACGTATACAGGAAGGCATCAATGCACTCGCCGGTTACGCCGAGATATTCCAACGCAACATCCTCGCATCAGGCGTGATTCCACAGATTTCCGGCATCTTCGGCCCATGCGCCGGCGGAGCAGTCTACTCACCGGCTCTGACAGACTTCACATTGATGATGGAAGGCACATCATATATGTTCCTCACAGGCCCGAAAGTCGTCAAGACTGTGACCGGCGAAGATGTGACGGCAGAGGACCTTGGCGGCGCAAGTGTGCACTCGACCAAGTCTGGCGTCACACATTTCACAGCGGAAACCGAAGAAGAAGCAATGGCGCTCATACGCAAATTGCTCAGCTATATACCACAAAACAATCTCGAAGAAGCTCCACAGACAGAATGTACTGACCCGATAGACCGTCTGGAAGATTCTCTCAACGAGATTATCCCCGACAATCCCAACAAGGCATACAACATGTATGAAGTAATCGGAGCAATCGTGGACAACGGTGAGTTCCTCGAAATACAGAAAGACTATGCCCGCAACATCATAATCGGCTTCGCAAGATTCAACGGCCAATCAGTCGGAATAGTAGCCAACCAGCCGCAAGTCATGGCAGGTGTGCTCGACAGCAATGCATCACGCAAAGGAGCACGCTTCGTGAGATTCTGCGACGCCTTCAATATCCCCATCGTATCGCTCGTAGACGTCCCGGGCTTCCTGCCGGGCACAGGCCAGGAATACAACGGCGTCATCCTGCATGGAGCAAAACTCCTCTACGCTTATGGCGAAGCTACAGTACCCAAAGTCACAGTGACACTGCGCAAATCCTATGGCGGTTCGCACATTGTCATGAGTTGCAAGCAACTGCGTGGTGATATGAACTATGCATGGCCCACAGCCGAAATCGCCGTAATGGGCGGTGCGGGAGCAGTCGAGGTGCTGTATGCCAAAGAAGCAAAAGAGGCCGCAGATCCCAAGGCATTCATGGTCGAGAAAGAAGTCGAATATACCAAACTCTTTGCTAACCCCTACAATGCGGCAAAATATGGGTATATCGACGATGTCATAGAGCCAAGGAATACACGCTTCCGTGTAATCAAAGCCCTGCAACAACTCCAAAACAAACGGCTCACGAATCCGGCCAAGAAGCATGGCAATATTCCATTGTGATGCCTAACCGACTTAATTCTGTAATATGAATAAGAAGAGGCTGGGACTTTTAGTCATCTTTGCGGCAGCATTCACTTGCGGGATGCTGGCGCAAAGTGCTACATCTCTAAAAATCAACGAGGTGCTCATCAGCAACTCAAGCAACTATCAGGATGACTACGGCATACACAATGCATGGATAGAAATATTCAACACATCCTATGCTTCTGTTGATTTGAAAGGATGCTACTTGACTAACGACAAGAACAACCCGAAGAAATACCCCATTCCCAAAGGCGACGAGCTTACCAAGATTGGCCCAAGACAGCACGCATTGTTTTGGGCTGACGACAAGCCCGAACGCGGGACTTTCCACATCAATTTCAATTTAGACCCGGCCAAGGACAATTATATTGCCCTGTATGATGCCAACGGTGAAACACTCATAGACGAAGTGACCATCCCCGCCAACACCTTGGGGATAGACCAGTCATACGCCCGGGCTGCTGATGGAGGAAATGTCTGGGAAGTGCGAGGCATCAACGGGAAACATGTCACCCCAAAGGCCAATAATGTAACCCTCGATAAAAACGAAAAAGTAGAGAAATTCAAGGAGCATGACGGCAGCGGCAGCGGAATGTCGCTCACAGCCATGTCGGTGGTCTTTGTAGCCCTCATACTCCTCTACTTCTGCTTCAAGCTCGTAGGCTGCTTATCAAAGAGATTAATGAGAAAAAAAGAAATGGATACAAAAGATGTAACAAGCCAGGCCGCAGCACAAGCCACGAAACCGATGGCCGGTAAAGGCGAAGTGTATGCTGCCATAGCAATGGCATTGCACGAAATGCAAAACGATGTCCACGACGTAGAGAAAACCGTGATGACAATAACAAAGACACGGCAAAGCTACTCACCATGGAGTTCAAAGATTCTCACGTTAAGACAAATCCCAAACCGTAACCACTAAAAAACAACAACACATGAAAGAGTTCAAATACAAAATCAATGGCAATACATACAACGTAGCCATAAACAATGTAAATGACAACCTCGCAGAAGTCGAGGTCAATGGCACAAAATACAATGTAGAGTTGGAAGCCGCACCAAAGCCTGAGGTAAAACCGGTAGTGCACGAAGTACACAAGCCTGCCGCACCGGCCAACCCGGCTCCCAAACCGGCAGCACGCAAGAGCGGAATCAAATCACCATTGCCGGGAGTCATACTCGACATTAAAGTCCAAGTCGGTGATGCAGTCAAAAAAGGACAGACACTGCTCATCCTCGAAGCCATGAAGATGGAAAACAACATCAATGCAGACCGCGAAGGCACAGTGACCGCCATCAACGTCAGCAAAGGTGACTCTGTCCTCGAAGGCACAGACCTTATCATCATAGAATAAGACGATTGACATGGGAGACCTCCTGAACCTTATCAGCGACAATCTGGCCATCTTTTGGAGTTACACAGGGTTTGCCAACGCTACCTATGGGCACTTCATAATGATATTGGTCGGAATCTTCTTCATTTACCTTGCGATAGCCAAGGAATTTGAACCGATGTTGCTGATTCCCATCGGCTTCGGGATTTTGATCGGCAACATACCTTTCAACATGGAAGCCGGGTTGCAGATAGGCATATATGAGCAGGGGTCTGTCCTCAACATCCTGTATCAAGGGGTAACATCCGGGTGGTATCCACCGCTGATATTCCTTGGCATCGGAGCGATGACCGACTTCTCGGCTCTCATATCCAACCCCAAGCTGATGTTGATAGGCGCAGCCGCACAATTCGGAATATTCGGAGCCTACATGATAGCTTTGCAGATGGGCTTTGACCCCAGCCAAGCCGGTGCAATCGGCATAATAGGCGGAGCCGACGGCCCGACGGCAATCTTCCTGTCATCGAAACTCGCCCCCAACCTGATGGGCGCAATTGCCGTGTCGGCCTATTCCTACATGGCACTTGTCCCGGTCATCCAGCCGCCCATAATGCGCCTGCTGACCACCAAAAAGGAACGAGTCATGCGCATGCGTCCGCCACGTGCCGTGTCGCACACCGAGAAGGTCATCTTCCCCATCGCCGGATTGCTGCTCACATGCTTCCTCGTGCCGTCAGGTCTCCCGCTGCTCGGGATGCTCTTCTTCGGCAATCTGCTCAAAGAGAGCGGGGTGACACGCCGCCTTGCTAACACAGCCAACGGACCGCTGATCGACACCATCACCATCCTGCTGGGATTGACGGTAGGCGCCTCGACCCAAGCATCCGAATTCCTGACGTTCAATTCAGTCAAGATATTCATGCTGGGCGCGCTGTCATTCATCATAGCCACGGCATCAGGCGTAATATTCGTCAAGCTATTCAATTTGATATTGAAAAAGGAGAACCGCATCAACCCATTGATAGGCAATGCAGGTGTCTCGGCAGTGCCTGACTCTGCACGCATCTCACAGATCGTAGGGCAGGAATACGACCCGACCAACTATCTGCTGATGCACGCCATGGGGCCAAACGTCGCCGGAGTCATAGGCTCGGCTGTCGCGGCCGGCGTATTGCTCGGTTTCCTCAACTGACGCCTACCACAAGAGCCATGCAGCCACGAGGCAATGATGCATGGCTCTTATTGTATCCGCACGTCAGCCCGGCCGCTCCCGGCAAAGAGATTTGGCAACTCATGACACAGATGCTTAGTAAACAACACTATATTTGTTTCACGAATATAGGAGGCGGCTCGGCACAGCCCGGGTGTAAACAAGCCTCCACCCATTGCATTGCTCCCACCTATCACTATATTTGCCATGCCAAATGCAAACAATCATTAAAATGAAGACAGACAAACATCACTATCAAAACTTTGTGCGCACGCTGCTGTTAGCCATATTGACCGCAATGCCGCTCATGGTCGCGGCCCAAGAGCCGGCAGACACCACACAACTGCCACCGGCAAGCAATGAGCCGGAAATCACACAAAACGACAAGGACGACGACGTGTGGAAGAAGAGGAGGAAGTTCTTCAACATCGGCTACCAGATAGGCAGTTTCAAGCCGGCGGACTCAGATGGCTATGACTGCACGAGCGACCTCGGTGTGTCAATCAGCACGGGCAAGACGTGGTACTTGCACAAAAAAGCCCTCGCAGGCATGATGAAATTCGGGCTGGATGCCACATTCCTCAGCATCAGCTATGACAAGATGTCGGACGTCAGCTACCCGCCGAGCTCGCTACCAGACATCCCGTATGCAGAAGCTGACGACATCATCGACATCGGCAATCACAAGTTGGACGCCAGCGTCGGCATAGGGCCGTCGTTTACCATCAACCCAGTCTCGCGGTTGATGCTGCGTGTCTACTTCCACTACCGCCCCACCTACTCGATGACAATCATGGACGAGTCGTTCAGCGGCTGCTATGCCTCGATGTTCGACTACGGGCTGTCAGTGGCCTACAACGCCATATCCATCGGTGTGGAGCACCGTTTCGGCAGCGGCAACTATGGCATAGACGCCTACACTCCCATCTCTGACGTAAACGGCAAGGTCAAGATGAAGACGTCACAGACCAGTTTCTACATCAGCTTCAGATATTAACCACGGCAAAAACATTAAAAGATGAAAAACAATATATTAGCACGCATCACCATGCTGCCCGTCATGACGGCAGCCATCTGTCTCACCACGGCGTGCGGTGAGGACGAAGACATTCCGGCAATAGACAACAGCGGGACGGGCAACGTCAATCCTGCCAATGTCATAGTGGCCGACCCGACTGCGAATGCCCATCTGGCCAACTTGCTGTCGTGCCGCTTCGAGCTGGACGACGACGGACTGCTCACGGGCATATACGGCATAGAATATGACATTGACGAAAACGGCGAAGAAGTGCCGAGCGAGACACAATCCTTGTGGTATGAATATTCCAACGGCACAGCCACAATCCGCATCGAAGAGCCGCCCTACGACGGGACGGTCCAGACCATCTGCCAATACCAGATAGGCCCCAACGGCTTCGCCAACTCCATGGTGCAGGTTTACACCGGTGACGGGACACGCGAATATTGGAGATACTTCTACGACAGCGAGGGACACCTCATCAAAATCAACGAATCAGGCGACGAATGCGTCCTGCGCTATGAGGGTGGCAACCTTGCATCCTACACAGATTATAGCGACGAAGAAGACGAAGTGACGTTCAGCTACGACGGCACGCCCAACACCATAGGCTATATGCCCTATATCTTAGACCCCGAAGGCTTCGAGTCATCGTTCCGCGAGGTGTGGTATGCCTATCTGGCGGGCATCCTCGGCCGCCCTTCGGCAGAGTTGCCGGTCAGCGCACACATAGACTATCACGGCAGATTCTCCAATGAAGACATGACTGCCCGGTATGTCTACGAACGCGAGACAGGACTGTTGAGCAACATTTTATGGGAAGAATGACCTCACCCAAAGCATGACAGCCACAGACAGTCTCCCCGGCATCAGAATGCCGGGGAGACTTTTTTCATCCACCCGCACCGTCACTCACAAGCACGGCGTCCATACGCTCCGCCGACACCTGACGCTGCCGCAAAAATGGTCGTATGCCACGGCAACAGCACCGTATGCCACGGGCATAAACATTGTATGCCATCCGGCATGGCACCGCACCCCAATAGCGCAGCACAGACCCAGCACGCACGGGGCGGAAGTCCGTCAGAACGAACAGCCGAACGAAAAACTCAGCACATTGTTGCGCCTGTCGAGCACGGTCTCTGACGAAGCGCCATTCTGCTCGACGATAGCCTTGGAGACATTGGTCAATCCGACCTCGTAGGATATATCAAAAAACAAATATGAAATCTTGACGCTGACACCGACCTCGAAGTTCACACACACGGGCTTAATGGTCTCGACCATCGTGTCAGAGAAGTTGATGTAGCTGATATGCGACTTGTCACGCCAAATATACTTTATGACAGGGCCGCCAAACACGGCAAGGCCGTAGGAAGCCTCATCGATGACACTGTAGCCATAGACGGCATGCAGATTGAAGGTCTTCAGATTGGTCGATATGGTCGCATAGTCAGGCACGACATCGGGATGCTGCGAAGCCTTTTTGTCGAATGTTATCTCGCTTTTGATCACCGAAAACTCGGGCGACAACTGCAATAAATGACGTCCCCAATTGATGCGCGTGAAGAGTGCAAGGTTGAAACCGACCTTATAATTGTTTTGCATCTCCTTGATCGAAGTGCCATTGACCTTGAACTCATCGATGATAAACATCGACGAGTTGAACCCTCCCTTGACGCCATAGCTGACCTGCGGCCTGACCTCACGGGATTGACGCTGCCTGACACGCAAGGTGTCACCGCCCGCACACACCGCCATGCTGACGGCAAAGCACAAGATGAATGCTATTTCTTTTTTTCGACGGACCATCCGAACTTACCAATCGATTCGCCGAGCGTATAATAGTGGCCATGCAGATAGACGAGAGGGTCGCTCTGGTCCAACTCAAACCGTCCTGTCTCAGGATTGATGTAGCGGCAGTCTGCCTTGACATTGAGCACTTCGGCTATGAACATGTCATGAGTACCGAGAGAGACGACCTGCCTGACACGGCACTCGATGGACAGCGGCGACTCGTCGATGACCGGACAAGAGACCATCTTGGCCGGGACAGGAGTCAATCCCATCTCCTTGAACTTGTCGTGCTTGCTGCCCGAGCGCACCCCGCACCAGTCAGTGGCGCGTGCCAGATCGCGCGTCGTGAGATTGATGACAAACTCCATGGTGCGCATCAGCAACTCGTGTGAGTGCCTCTCGGGACGGACCGAGATGTAGCACATCGCAGGGTCCGAGCATATAGTCCCGACCCATGCCACTGTGATGATATTCGGTTCGTCCATCGTGCCGCAAGTCACCATGACAGCCGGCAACGGATAGATCATTGTCCCGGGTCTCCAATCCTGTTTCATAGGATTTCTACATCCTTTTTGTTCTGTTCTTTCTCACAATAGTGGCATTTCAACAGGCCTGCATTCTCGTCCACCACGGTGAAATGGGTCTTCATAGGCTCGTTGTTGGTGATGCACTTGGGGTTGTTGCATCTGACGATGCCTATCAGCTCATGGGGGAGCATTATCGACTTCTTCTCGACGATTTCATAATTGCGGATGATATTGATGTGCGCATGCGGAGCGACCAATGCTATCTTGTTGAGTTCGTCCTCCGCAAAAAATTTACCCGCTATTTTAATAATGCCCTTCTTGCCTATCTTCTTGCTCTCGAGATTAAAACCGATAGTGATGTTGTTTGGCATCTGCGCGAGCTTGAGTATCGAGACGACCGAGAAGAGTTTCTCTGACGGTATATGGTCGATGACCGTGCCATTTTCAATGGCGGCCACTTGCAGTTCTTTGCTGTTGTCTGTCATGATTGGTGGTTATTTATCGTTTCTTACTTCGTCCAAAGTGATGCCGAGCACATCACAGATTATCGCCTGACGTGCATAGAGACCGTTCTTTGCCTGCTGGAAATAGTATGCCTTGTCACTGTCATCGACGTCAGTGGCTATCTCATTCACCCTCGGCAGGGGGTGCAGCACCTTGACATTGTCCTTGGTCTTGGCCAGCATGGAGCGGTGCAGGATATACACATTCTTGACCTTCTCATATTCCATCAAGTCTGTGAAGCGCTCACGCTGCACGCGCGTCATATAGATAATATCGGCATCGGCTATGACATCCTCGTTGAAATCGCGGTGCTCCGTATATCTGATGCCATGCTTATGACAATAAATCTTGTATTCATCCGGCATCCTGAGCTCATCGGGAGCAACAAAATGAAAGGTGGGATTGAAATGGCGCATCGCCATAAGGAGTGAATGGACGGTGCGTCCATACTTCAAGTCGCCTACCATGTATATATTGAGGTTTTCGAGCGTGCCTTGTGTCTTGTATATCGAATACAGGTCGAGCATCGTCTGTGATGGATGCTGGTTGGCTCCGTCCCCGGCATTGACAATCGGCACGGGAGCTATCTCACTGGCGTACCTCGCCGCTCCCTCAAGGTAATGACGCATCACTATCACGTCGGCATAATTGCTGACCATCATAATCGTGTCCTTCAGGGTCTCTCCTTTGGTCGAGCTGGTCACTTTGGGATCGGTGAAGCCTATGACCTTTGCGCCGAGACGGTTGGCAGCTGTTTCAAAACTAAGGCGTGTCCTCGTTGACGGCTCAAAGAACAATGTGGCAATAATCTTGGAGTCAAGCAAACGACGGTCTGGACGTTTCTCAAATTCCTTTGCCATCTCGAGCATATAGAGTATTTTGTCCTTGGTGTAGTCCTCTATTGCGACTAAACTTCTGTTTGACATATCAGGTAGGTTTGATTTATGCAGGTAAAATTAGAACAAATCTGACGAAAAAAATCACTTTCGGCTTCCATTGTTGAGGTATGACAGCAAATCGGCCACGATAAAACAACTTCCCCCGACAAACACCATGTCATGCGGCCCGGCCTTTGACATCGCAGCGCGATAGGCGGCAGGCACATCAGGTGCGGTCTCGCCATGCAGTCCTGCGAATGCAGCGATACGCATCAATTCATGCTCATCAAGGGCCCGGTGGACAGAGGCTTTTGTAAATATATAAGCAGCATCACGCGGCAAAAGGTCAAGGACTCCGGATATGTCTTTATCACTGACCATCCCGATGACTATATACAGCCGTCCGTGTGGCACAGATGCAAGCTGCCGGCTCACCCACCCGATGCCGCCCACATTGTGTCCTGCATCGCAGACGACAAGCGGCGAATGCGACAGAACCTGCCACCGCCCGCTAAATCCGGTCGCCTCGACGACATGGGCAAAGCCCCGGCAGACGGCCTCGTCAGGGATATCATATCCATCCTGCCTTAGACGGATGACGGATGTGAGTATCGTATTGGTGTTTTTAATCTGATAGTCTCCCCCCAGTTCACCGTGCAGCCGCCCGAAAACCCGGCACTCATAGTCATAGCCATCAGCACTTCTGTCAGCAGCAATCAGCATAGGATTGTCTTCGGCAAAGACTATCGGGGCATTCATCTCTGCGGCGCGCCGCTCAAAGACAGGCCTCGTCTCGGCCACCGTCTCGCCTATCACGGCCGGGATGCCATGCTTGATGATGCCGGCCTTCTCGGCAGCAATCTTTTCAAGCGTATTCCCGAGGTACTGCACATGGTCGAGACTTATGTTTGTTATGATTGAAATATCAGGAGTAATGATGTTGGTGCAGTCGAGTCTGCCGCCCATTCCCACTTCGATGACTGCCACATCGACTTGCATATCACTGAAGTATTTGAAAGCCAAGGCGGTCGTCAGTTCGAAGAAAGACGGATTGAGACTTCTGAACAAGTCTATGTCACGTGATATGAAGTCTGCCACATAACATTCGTCAATCATGCGGCCATCGACTTTTATCCTTTCGCGAAAATCCACCAGATGCGGCGACGTGTACAGCCCCACCCTATATCCGGCAGATTGCAGGATGGCTGCCAGAGTGTGCGAGCATGAACCTTTGCCATTAGTGCCGGCCACATGGATTGTCTTATAATTACAATGCGGATGACAGAAATGCCTGTCAAGGGTATAAGTATTCTCCAGCCCTTCCTTGTATGCCGACTTGCCTACATTCTGAAACATCGGTACTTCATCAATCAAATAATGTATCGCTTCGCGGTAATCCATTGGTAAAACTGTTTGTTGTGGCAAAGTTAGCGCAAATAGCATTACTCAGTGACATGCCTCCACACCTAATTAAGTCCCGTCATGGCACATGACGGGATCGTAGACGGCAGTAACAGGGACCGGCGACATGGCAAAAAGAAAAGGCCGGAATTAAGTCTTCATCCGGCCTCCTCAGAAATCACATTATATCATTGTCATCAATAGACCTTTACCTCGTATGCCCCGGTCAAAGCATTATATGCATTCTCGGCCAACGCTCCCAGTTCATCCTCCCCGGGATAAATCACGATCGGTGCAAGGCTGCCGACGTAGCTCCTCAGCATACCCGTCAGATAATCGCTATGTGCCATTCCTCCTGTCAGCAATATAGCGTCGGCATGGCAACCGAGGACGACAAACATCGAACCGACCAGCTTGGCCACACCATAGATCATGGCTTCGTTGATGAGTCTCGCTTTGGCATCGCCCGCCAATGCCGCATCTTCGGCTACGCGGGCATCGTTGGTCCCCAAGTGAGCCACCATCCCGCCCTTGCCTGAAATCATCTTTTTGATTTCGGCTTTATCATAATTGCCGCTGAAGCATAAGTCCACCAATTGCCCCGCAGGCAGCGTCCCGGCACGCTCCGGCGAGAGCGGCCCCTCGCCATCGAGGGCATTGTTCACGTCGATCACGCGTCCATGGCGGTGTGCCCCGACCGATATACCGCCGCCCATGTGGACGACTATCAGGTCGAGCTCCTCATATTTACGCCCCATGTCACGGGCATAACGGTGAGCTATGGCCTTGTGATTGAGTGCATGGAATATGGACACCCGTGGCAGTCCGGGCAGGCCCGAGACGCGGGCCACGTCATCCAGCTCGTCTACGACGACGGGGTCGGCGATGAATGCCATGCATCCGTCTATGGCAGCTGCTATGTCGTAAGCCAGGATTGCGCCAAGGTTGCTGGCATGTTCGCGTGTGGCATGTTTCAGTTCGTCGATCATCTTCTCATTGACAGCATATACGCCGCCTTGGAGGGGAGACAGCAGCCCGCCACGCCCGATGACTGCCCTGAAGTCATCTGAGCTGAACCCCTCGGCACGCAATTCAGACAATATCAGTTCTTTGCGATAAGGGTACTGGCCGGCAATGCCGGCGAATTGTTTCAGATGGTCGCTGTCATGATGTATATTCTTCTTCCACAACAGATTTGTGTCTTCATAGACCCCTATCTTGGTCGAAGTCGAACCGGGGTTGATTACCAATATTTTCATTGATGATATTATTTAAGGTTAGGAAATCGCACAAGCCAAAGCTATGCTGTTGTACTTGGACAGCACTGAGTCACCGCGCGACGAGACCACCACCGGGCATTGTGCCCCGAGCAATATGCCTGCTATCTCGGCGTGGCAAAAGTAGGTCATCGTCTTATAGAATACATTGCCAGACTCGATATTGGGGAATACAAGGCCGTCGGCGTCGCCCTCGAGCGGCGAGTGTATGCCCTTTATCACGGCCGACTCATTGTCAAATGCGGTGCGGACATCCATCGGCCCGTCAATGATGCATTCGCCGAAGTCACCGGCATGAGCCATCTTGACCAATTCGACATAGTCTGTCGAATTGGGGAACTTGGGATTGACCTTCTCCGTGAAATGTATCAGCCCGAGGCGGGGACGTTCTATGCCGAAAGCCCTGCAGCAACGCAGGATGTAATTGATGATCTGCACACGCTGCGCCAATGTCGGATAAGGTATCACCGCCACGTCGCCCATGAAAATCAGTTTGGGACGACCGGGGACCTCCATCACCGTCACGTGTGATATGACATTTCCCTTGGGCAATATGCCGTGTTCCTTGTTGAGGATAGCTTTGAGGATGTTGTCGGTATTGATTGAGCCTTTCATCAGGATATCGGCCTCTCCGCGACGGACTGCATCGACAGCCATTGCGGTCGCCTTGTCGCAATCGGCTTCGTCATAGACTTCGACGCCCGGCATCCCGCCCAATCCGGCGAAACTGTTGATGCGTGCAGCATCGCCGAAGAGTGTGAATGTCGCTATGCCACGCTGCAAAGCCATCATTATGGCGTCTGTCGTATGGACGTCATGCGGGCAAGCCACGGCTATGCGCTTACGGCAGGAAGATGAAACAAGATGTTCGGAAAGTTGTGAAAAGGAGTGTATGATTTCCATGGTCATTTTTTATGCAAATATGCAAAAATGTTTCATCTCGCCCCATTTTTCTTGCAATATTTTATCACCGAACCCCGAAAATAGTCCATATAAGCCATTATATGTGACAAAATGATAACATATCCAATTGCTTGCGACGCACGCGATTCGACGGACGTGTATAGATGTTTTAAGCATCGGATGCAACAAAATGCAAGTGACATCCCCACCAATCCATGCAACTTGTCAGATCTGCACGACCGGCGGCGCAAGA
>DWUP01000164.1 GCA_020012075.1 Candidatus Avibacteroides avistercoris | reverse complement strand
CTGTGGGGTCGTATGCCACGGCCCGTTGCTCGGTGTGCCAAAGCTAATGATAAACGGTGATAAAATCAAACGGCGCGCCACCAGAACTTGTGGCCGGCATAAACTTCTTCGGCGACGCCGTATCTCACGAGCCTTGCCATGGCTTGCACGGCTGCGCGCCGCGGGATGTGTGCCTCGCGGGCAAACTTGTTGATGTCGAGCATTCCGCCGCGGGCGAGCTGCTGCATCAGGCGGCTGTCGGCGCTGCCTGCCACGATTGTCTCGCCGTGGGGGCGTCGCTGCTGTTCCCACACGCGGATGTGGACTGGCGAGGCGAGGACATTCTCGTCGGCGCGGCGGACGTAGGCCGTGCGCCGTCCGTCGGCATCGATGACTCTGACGGGTTTGTCGTCGGCTTCGTGCACCGTGGCGATGAGCACCGTCTTGCCTGCGGCCGTGACGGCCTGCATCTCGACATTCGGCACGGGCGTGCAGCAGACTTCGGCGGCCGCCTGCACCATGTAGTATTCCTCGTCGCTGTCGATGCCTGCGATGCGTCCGTTGTCCTTTACCCCGACGAGCAGCCGGCCGCCCGATGTGTTGGCGAATGCCGAGAGCGAGCGGGCTATCTTGCGTGCGTCAGACACTTCGTACTTGAAGTCCTGCCGCTCGTGTTCGCCTTCGGCAATGAGCCTCTTGAGATAGTCTTCTGCCGCGGTGTGTCTCATCGTGCCGTGTCGTCTGCCGTGCCGCCGGCTGTGAGGGCGTCGGCGGTCATGCGCTCCATGTACTGCTGGATGATGGCCTTGAGGCGCGCTTCCATTGCGGCCGCTTCGTCAGGCATCTGCCCCAGCAGGTCATGTCTGAGCATCGGGTCGGCAGCGAAGTCATAGAGGGCGACACTGCGCGTGCCGTCGAATTGCAGCATGAGCCGTCCCTTGAAATACTGGTATATGCCGTTGATGTAATTGACTGCCCACGTCTCGTCGTCGGCTGTCCGCAGCAGGTCACACCCGAAGGCGACGTAGGGATTGTCATAGTGCAGGTAGCCGAGCACCGTGGGCATGATGTCTGTCTGCTGGGCTATGGCGTCGCGGCATCCGCGCAGGGTGGTGTCAGAGGGGCAGTAGAAGACGATGGGCACCTCGAATACGCCGGCGTCTGTCAGATAGCGCGGCGTGTCGCTCTGGCTGGTGTGGTCGGCGGTGATGACGAAGAGCGTGTTGGCATACCAGTCCATGGTGCGTGCCGTGGCGAAGAAGCCGCGCAAGGCATCATCGGTGTACATGATGCAGCGGTGTATGGGCAGCGTCCCCTCTTTGTACCGTCCCTCGTCCCCGGCGGGCAACCTGAACGGGTGGTGTGACGATGCGCTGAAAAGTCCCGCGGCAAACGGCTGCGGCAGCGTGTCGAGCATCTCGGCGAAGTAGCGGAAGAACGGTCTGTCCCAGATGGCCCACGTGCCGTCGAAGTCCTTGTCGTCGCCATACTCGTCGCGCCCGTAGTACTCGGTGAAGCCTGTGGCGCGGGCGAATGCCTCGAAACCCATCGACCCGTTGTCCGCACCGTGGAAGAAGGCCGTGCGGTAGCCCTTTTTCCCCAGTTCGCCGGCGATGCCCGACACGCGGTTGAGCGACGCGGGGGTGAGGAAAAACGGCTCGACAAACATCGGTATGCCCGACAGCACGCTGGGCATGCCGTCGATGCTCTTGCGCCCGTTGGCAAACGAGTGCTTGAATGTCAGTCCCGCCGTCGAGAGCGAGTCGAGGAAGGGTGTATAGCCATAGGCGCTGCCTTTGTCGGGATTGCGCAGTGCGGAGTATTCGCTGCCGAAGCTCTCGAGGATCAGCACCACGACATTGCGCGGGGTGAATGCCGCAGTGTCAGACGCATGGTGCAGCGGCGTGTAGGCCTGCTCCAGCGCCGTGCGGCTGTCATAGTAGGACGGCACGGCGAAGACGTCCTTGCCGATGGTGCGGTAGAGCGAGAATGGCGTGTTGAGCACCAGCGCGGTCTCGATGGGACGGCTGACATACTGGTTGGCATTGCTCACCGTGATGGGGCGCACCGCCGTCGTAAACCCTCCCCTCATGCCTGCTATGGTGAGGACCACGGCGATGCCGAGGCTCAGGAGCTGGGAGGCATAGTAGGGGATGAGGCGGTAGTGTGCGCGTGTGCGGTAGCCGCGGTAGAGCTTGCACAGCCCGAGGATCATCACTGCGGCCAGCAGCACCAGATACCAGTGCGACAGCATTTCGTCGAGGAATATCGACCCGAGGTTGCCTTCGTTTGAGAATTCCTTGAAGACCGTCGTCGTCGTGCGGCGGTTGGTGTATTGGAAATAGACCGAGTCGGCCAGATTGATGATTATTGCTGCCGAATTGGGCACGACGAATGTCCATTTGGTCACGGCGGCATAGGTGCGGTTGTCCTTGAGGTGCAGCGGCAGCAGTGCGAGCACCATATATAATATGTTGGTGTAGGCGATGGCCGAGGTGTCGAATACCAGCCCTCCCTTGAGGACTGACATCATCAGTCCTGCCGTCATGTCGTCGGCGAAGTATTTCCAGTTTTCGGCCATGAATGCCAGCCGGCAGAGCATGAATGCCGCGTAGGAGAGTACCGTGTTGCATATCACGGCTGTCAGCGGCTTGGCGTAGCCCGATAGTTCTCTTCTGTCCATATACGGTGTCTGTTGTATGTGTTCCGCCGTGCCGCGGCGTCGTGCCCGGCAGCGGCCAGAGTGTCTGTCACACTTTGATGACTTTGCGTATCTTGTCGAGCAGCATGTCGGGTGTGATGCCCGCCATGCATTCGTATCCCCCTGTCCTGCATGGCCGCTGCCCGAACATCGAGCACGGGCGGCACGGCAAGTCGAGTTGCACGGCATTGTCGGCAGACTGCTTCCATCCCATGAATCCGCAGTAGGGGTGCGTCGCTCCCCATACGGACACGACGGGGATGCCGACGAGTGATGCGAGGTGCATGTTGGCCGAGTCCATCGAGACCATGCAGTCGAGCTTGCTCATGAGCAGCAGTTCGCCTCCCATCGTCAGCCGTCCTGCGGCCATGGTGACGTTGTCGTATGCCTGTTCCCACTCTTTCAGTATGTCGGTCTCGCGTCTGCCTGCGCCGAAGAGGAAGACGTGGTTGCTGTCGCCTGCCGCGAGGGCGGCGACTACCCGGCGTGTGGTGTCGATGGGCAGTTCCTTGCCGCGGTGTGTGGTGAATGGCGCCACGCCTATCCAGTGTTTGCCGCGCAGTCCCTCGATGAGCGGTTGTAGCTGTGCCGTGTCCGGCCGTCCTGCTTCGTAGATGGTCGTGAAGCTGTCGTCGGTCGGCAGTCCTGCCCGGTCGAGGGCTTCGGCATAGCGTGTGAATGATGTCTTGAGCTGTGCCATCCGCTTGTGGCGTTGGCGGGTGAGGGCGCGTCGCTTGTGTCTCTCCTTGTCGATGTGTGTGACTTTTGCCCCGCCGAGTGCGAAGAGTGTGCGCAGTTGTTTGGACCTGATGACGTCGTGCAGGTCTGCCACGCGGTCGAAGCCTTCGGCGCGGAGGTCACGGTAGAGGTGCACCATGCCCGCTATCCCCTTGTATCGCTTGTCTGACAGGTCGATGCCGATGCACCTCAGGTTTGGTGCGAGTCCGTCGAAGAGCGGTGCCATCTGCCGCCGTGTCAGTACCACCAGTTCGTCGTCGGGCGACAGCCGTGCGGCCGAGGTGAGGACTGGGATTGTCATGGCCACGTCGCCGAGGGCTGAGAAGCGTATTGCGAGGATCTTGGACATCGTCGGTCGTGCTTATTTCCTGTTGTAGAGTATGGGGTTGAGGTTTGGGTCGTTGTACATTTTCATCTGGCGGTATACTTTCATGTATTTCTTGCCGCGGGCTATGTCGTCGAGCAGTGTGTCGATGGCCTCAGAGAGGTCTCGGCGTTGTTGCAGCAGGATGTCGAGTTTGGCGCGGCATGTGTCGCGGTGCGTGTCGGTGACGTCGGTGCGTCCGGCCTCGATGCGCATGTGGTAGATTTTCAATGCCAGTATCGAGAGCCTGTCTATCGCCCATGCCGGGCTCTCGGTGTTGATGGTTGCGCCGGGCAGTCTGGTGACATCCTTGAAGCGGTCGAGGAAGTAGCTGTCGAGCATCTCGACGACGTCTGTCCTGTCCTGATTGGACTTGTCGATGCGTCGTTTGAGCTTCAGTGCTTCTGCCGGGTCGATGCCGGGGTCGCGTATGATGTCTTCGAGATGCCACTGTACTGCGTCTATCCAGCATTTGAGATAGAGGAAATAGGGCAGTGTCCCTTCGTCGTAGGGGTTTGTGATGGGCGTGTCCACGTCGTCTGTCCTGTGGTAGGTCTCCACCACTTGGTCGAATATCTTGTTGTAGGTTTCAGAGCTTAGCATATCGTTTTGCTTGTAAGTATGGGCAAAGGTAAGATTTTAGCCGTCATGCGGTGTGTGCCTCTGTCACAAAATTCGCTTACATTTGAGGTATTCGTATCCGAATCGGCAGTAGATGCACTTTTTCTTCTCGCAATATTCCCTTGTGAGTTGCATGAGTGCCTGCGTGTCTGCCGCGCTCTCGGGTGTGATGCCCGCCTGCCGCCACAGGCGTGTCACGTGGTTGTCCTCGGCGGGGAGCGACTCGAGCAGTTCCTGCGCCTTGTCGCAGAGGGCGGTGTCGCCCTTGTAGAGCCCGTAGGCATAGAGGTGCGGCGCGATGGTGTTGATGGCTATCAGGGCGGCGGATTTGGCGGTGACGGTGCGCCGTGTGTATGGCGACGTGCGGCTGAATGTGTAGTGGGTGTGCCAATAGTCTGACGTGCCGCCCGCGAGCAGGTGCCGCAGGCCGTCAGTGCCGGCCTCCATCATCCTCGAGAACAGTGACGGTGTGGTGTGGTAGAGGTGTGCGAGCTGTGCTATGCGCACGTGGGGGAAGTTGGCCGGGCGTGTCCGCATCATCTGCCACGCGAGGGGCGGTGCGGCGGGCAGCGAGAATTTGTGCCTGAGGTAGGCATATTCGTCGCGCAACGCTGTCTCGTAGGGGTCTTTGCCCCCGTCGTCGAGCAGCCCCGAAGTGCCGAACATGATGCTCTCGACCTGATGCAGGCCGTCGCGGTGCTTGTCCATCGCCCTGAACGGGAGCGCCGTCGCCCACCGCTCGAATGTGTCGCCGTTGATGCCGAAACCGAAGTTGCGTGCCAGGGCGACGAAGAAAGCGTCCTCCCAGTTGCCGCCCATGCGTGCCAGACGTGCATTGACGGCCCCGGTCTTGTCCCTCATCCGCTCGACTGCCAGCGAAGCCAGCCACGAGCGGGTGACTATGGCCGGCATCTGCGCTGTGACTGCCGCGCACGCCGGTGTCTGTGCCGCCCGCTGCAATGACTCATAGTTGCGGCGCACGTCGTCGGGCACTTGCAGCAGCAGCTGCGGCACTTCGCCGCCCCCGTGCCGTGTGATGGCACGGTCGGCCACGCAGCACACGTGCAGCACCACCGAGTCGTAGGCACTGTCGCTGTCGTGCCCGTGGGCATACCAGTCAGACGAGCGTTGGTGCAGCTCGACGTTGCCGGCCCACATTGTCCCGTCGATTTCTATCTTGGCGTTGAAGAAGTCCGGCCCGGCGTCGGTGTTGTGCAGCCCGGGGTCGATGACCCTGAGCGGCCGCCCGTCGGTCGTCGTCATCGTCTGTGAGCGGTCGAGCATGTGCCGCCAGACATAGTGCAGCAGGTCTTCCATAGGTGGCATCGGTCGTGGCG
>DWUP01000163.1 GCA_020012075.1 Candidatus Avibacteroides avistercoris | reverse complement strand
CCACTATCATCCACAGCATCGCCACGGCCACGACGAGTAGAAAAGTTTGATGAGGCGGCACTATCACACACCTTTCACACCCGCCGCGACCACAGCCGCCCATCGGCGCGGCAATCCCCCACCCGCACGCCCCCGACTCGGGAGGCAAAGGCCACTGCCCGGTGCATAAACCGGCACTGCCCGGTGCATAAACCGGCACTGCCCGGCGGATAAACTTCACCGGGTCGGTGCATAAAGTATATTCGCAAGTTGCGAATGTATATTCGAAAGCTCCGTATGTATATTCGCAAGTTGCGTATATATAAACGCAACTTGCGTATGAACTTTACATCCCACCCAAGGGAAGTTTGTGTCAGACCCCGGCGGGATTTGCAAGCAGTGCCGGCGGACTTATCACGGCATGCCACTGCAACTTTGGCCGCCGCCCGCGTTGAAATGTCGGCAGAATTCCTTAGCTTTGAAGCCGCCCTGCGCCCAAGGAGCGCAAATGAGGCCGGCAAAATCACAACGACGTATGCCCAACGACATCTTTACATTCAAGCAATTTGCCATCACCCAAGCATCGGCAGCCATGAAGGTCGGCACCGATGCCGTCATGCTCGGCGCGGCGGCCACACTGCCCGACAGCGGCCGGGTGCTCGACATCGGGACAGGGACCGGCATCGTGGCCATCATGGCAGCGCAACGCCGCCCGGATGTGACGGTGACGGCCATCGAAATCGACCCGTGTGCCGCAGACGAAGCCCGTGCCAACGTGGCTGCCACACCGTGGAGCGACCGCATAGAGGTGGTCTGCGGCGACGTGAGGACGTGGGACGGTGACGGGAGGGCGTTTGACTGCATCGTGAGCAACCCGCCATACTATGAGGGAATGCTGAGGGGAGACGACCACGGGCGCAACATCGCGCGCCACGACGAGACACTGGACATGGCGACACTGACGGCGACCGCAGCCCGCCTGCTGGCCGGTGACGGCACGTTCACGGTAATAGTGCCGGCAGATGCCGAGGACAGCCTGCTGCACTCAGCCGCCGACAACGGTCTGGCCATGTCACGGCGCATAGATGTCGTGACAAAAGAAGGCAAAGCACCAAAGCGCATCATCATCGAGATGAAAAGGAAGATTGATGTAATCAGACGTGAGAAAATAGCCATCAGAGACCGGCATGGCAACTACACGGACGAATATGCGAGACTGACCGGCGACTTCTATAAACAACTCAACTGACGACCATGCCGCAAGCCATCAAGACAGAGACATTCGACTACGTTTTCGATGATGTGAAAGATTATATCAACTGGATATACTTCTTCCACAGCTGGCAATTCCCGCCGGCCTACGCGGCCATAGCCGATCTGGGCACCGGCGATGAAGCACGCGGGCGGTGGCTCGCCTCGCTGCCCGAAGGCGATGCGGAGCGGGGCAAGGCAGCCATCACGCTCTATGACGAAGCCATGCGGGTCATCGCCGACGACGGGGGGCGCAGCCGCGTGCGCTTCAGGTATGCCCTCTATGCGGCCAACTCAGACGGCGACGACATCGTCTTGCGCGACGGCAGGCGCATCCCCTTCCTGCGGCAGCAGCTGCCGGGCAAGGACGGCTACTGCCTGTGCCTTGCGGACTACCTTTCGCCGGCCGGCAGCGGCACAGAGGACACGCTGGGAGTATTCGCCGCCACGATAGCTTCGGGCATGGGCAGGGATGACGCGGACGGTGATGCCTACTGCCACTTCATGTCGCAGACACTGGCCGAGAGGATGGTCGAGGCGGCCGTAGAGAAGTCACACCAACGTGTTCGGCGCGAGGGCTGGGGCTATGCGCACGGCGAACGGCTCAGCCGGCAAGAGCTGCTGGCCGAGCGGTATCAGGGCATAAGGCCGGCCGTGGGCTATCCGTCGATACCTGACCAATCGATAAACTTCATCATCGATGAGCTGCTGGACCTCGGCAGCGTAGGCATCGCCCTGACCGACAACGGTGCTATGTCACCGGCTGCTTCGGTAGACGGGTTCATGTTTGCCAACGCCAATTCACGCTACTTCAACATAGGCGACATCACTGACGAGCAACTGCACGACTATGCCGCACGCCGCGGCATAGACACGGCATCTGTAAGGAAATTCCTCGCCCGCTGCACAATCTAAAAACGAAAACCGAAGATGATCACACGCACATTCTACACACTGTTTTTCAGCATTGTCATCTCTGACATCATCATATATTTCACCCATATAAACAATCTGGGGCACACACTGTGGCGTACACTGTGGTTTGTCCCGTCGATATTGCTCATCGCCGGACTGGTCACAGTAATGTTTGCACGCAAGCAATTCTACATGATTGACAAGGCTCACATCGCCTCATTTTATTTCATGCTATGCCTGGCAATCACGATACCCAAATGCGTTTTTGCCGTGACTTATCTAACGAAATACGCCGTCCAGCAATTCACCACGGCCGACGTTGATCGCATATTCACCAATATCGCCTTGGGACTTGGCTTGGCCACATTCGCCATCATAGCCATTGGCACGCTGTGGGGATGGCGCAAGGCAGTCATCACCCGGGTGACCGTCAGCAGCAGCAAGCTGCCCGACACATTCGACGGCCTCAAGATAGTACACATATCAGACATACATGCATCGACATGGAGCACCAACCCGCGCGATTTCATCAAAATTGTCGCCAAAATAAATGCCGAGAATGCGGATATAATAATGTTCACGGGAGACCTCATCACACACAGGACCTCGGAACTGGCATATATCGAGAAGCCGCTCAGGGCATTGCGTGCGAAATATGGCATCTATTCCGTTCTCGGGAATCACGACTACTCGCCCTACTATCCATGGCGCAACATCATGGATAAGAAACGGAATCTCGAGGACCTGATAAGCCTGCAAAAAGACATGGGATGGAAGCTGCTCAACAACACGCACGACTATCTGAGAATAGACAACGACAGCATAGCCGTCATCGGCGTAGAGAACTGGGGCGACCCGCCATTCTCCAAATACGGGAATCTGCCCATGGCGATGCAAGGAGTGGACGACAAATGCTATAAGATACTGCTGACGCACAATCCGGCTCATTGGGAAGCCGAAGTAAAAGGCAGCGACATAGACCTGACGCTCTCGGGGCACACCCATGCCATGCAGTTCAAACTCTTCGGGCTGTCACTGTCACGGCTGAAATACAGATATTGGAACGATTTGCACAAGGTCGGCGACCAATATATCTGCGTCAATGAGGGACTGGGCTGCACACTCATCCCATTCAGATTCGGTTCTTGGCCGGAAATCACAGTGATAACACTGCATAAAGCAAAGGAGTGAACCGTCCACCGGTCCACTCCTTTGCTTCATTGGGAACTATTTATTGAACACTATCAACGGTTTGTTGAGGTCAAGCAACAGCTTCTTGGAAAAGCTCGGATTGACGATGCGTGACAACAGACTGCGCCTGTAACGCGCCAAAGATATGGCATCGACACCATTCTCGGCAATATAGGTATTCAGTCCCTGCAATGATTCGTCATACGGAAGGATTGCTGTGTCGAAATGTATATCGGGATACTTGGATGAGAAGAAATCACGCAGGCCGGAAATCTTGACATTCTTCCAATCTCGATTGTCCGAATCATCAACATGGAGCAATGTGACGGCAGTTTTGTTTACCTTGACTATCTCATACAGCGAATCAAACGAAATCAAATCACGCCTGTCAAGATTGGTGAGGAACGCCACCTTGTGCAATGAGCCCAGACGGCTTTCGCTCAAGCCTTGCGGGATGGCTACCACGGTAGTATTGCTCCGCTCTATGACCTCCTCGGTCACACCTCCGACTATACGGCCGTTGCCTCCCTTGCCCCGCGTGCCCATGACAATCATCAAAGGCTCTTTGCGCGAAGCATAGTGGATAATTTCTTCCTCGGCAACGCCTTCATAGATTTTGCTCTCGAAGCTTATGGCCGGCAATTCGCCTGCCTTGACCTTGGCATTGAGAGTCTCGACAAGAGTGGCCATACGTTCATTGACCGACGTGAGCGCCATCTGATATTCTTCAATCGAGTTCACGTCATTCTCACTCGGGAACATCGATGAATATACCGGAGGGAAATATACATGGAACAGCACCAGATGCGCTCCGGCGGCCGCTGCATAATCAAATGCGAAATAGCATGCCCGCAGCGAATAGTCGGAGAAATCCACAGGGACAAGGACAGTCTTGGGGACATCCGGCGTATCCTTAAGCCACTTTCCGGCTTCGATGATTGCCATTGCCTTTTCGACATCCTTGGCGTTCACACAGACTTTCACACCTGAAGATACAAACGGCTGAATGATATTCACGTTGTAGAGCTCAGACATAATTCCCTCACTTTCAAGGACACTCTTCAGCACCTGAGCTTTGGCATAGGTGAGAGTGATCAGAGTTACCAATTCGTCTTTCATAACCTATAAGTTTTAGAGGGTAGATTTAAACTGTAAAATCTCCACCCCCACTTGACGTGCGAACAGAGATTTTGCATGAGAATTTCTTTGGAGCTTATTTTCAAGAGCAGCACTTGTTGCTGTTCACTTCATCGAGAATAGCCAATGCTTTGTTCAATATTACATCATCATCGAGCATCACCATCCCGCCTTCCGGACCCGGCTCGATGTGGAGTCCTGCACTTTGGCCGCTGTCATAATTGCTGCCGCCAAAATAATTTCTGACCGTCTCTACATCAAGACTTAGTTCGTCAGCAATCCTATGCATACTGCCGTCAGGCAATGAATCTTTTATACGTCTCAACTCATTGAATGTTATCGTCTTTCCCATAATATTATACTTTTAATAATTAATAATGGATTAACTTCACGCTCTAAATATATGCAGTCTTTTCAATTAAAGCAAATGATATGAGACTTATTTATATATTTTTTAAAGATAGACTTGTGCAAATGCCAGCAGGAGGATAATGACGACTGTCGCAAGCAACACCCAATTTATTAAATTCACATTTTTATAAGTCCTGTGAGACTCACCCCTCCAAGTGACAAGGTATGGCCGGCGTGTCAATTTCATCTGGACCAATACATATATGCTGTAAGCGGCCAAGGCAGCAAATGCGCCGACGATAGCCCCGCAGAGGATGTCCGTCGGGTAATGTACGCCGAGGTACATGCGCGACCAGCAATTGATGACCGCCCATACAGTCAATGGGAGTGTGAACTTCCACGAGCGGATGACAAGTGAGCAAAATATGACTGCCGCAAAAGAGTTTGCCGCATGGCTTGACACGAATCCGTATAAACCACCACGATAATCATTGACCACGTGCAAGAGCTGCGCCATGTCAGGGTCATGAGTGGGACGCAACCGCTGGAATGTGGGTTTGAAAAAGCCCGAAGCTATCTGATCAGCTATCACAAATGCCAATGCCAGACACACAATAATGACGATGCAGTCACGGACCTTATTGTTTCTCACAATGACGTATAATAAAGCTAAAACCAACGGCACCCACACGACTGTCTTGGTATAATTCCACATAAAACAGTCGCCAAACGACGAGGCCGCTCCATTGATGGCGAGCAATAGCTGTGAGTCAAGATTCAAGATGGTCTCAAGCATAACGGTATCAGATTACCTCAAGTGCCCCGGCCGGTACCCATCCGGTCTTGTCGGAGTTAATAGATATCTCCACCCACTCTTTCATCGTCTTGTCGATGATATTGACCTTATAGCCCTCATGTATGACAAAGAGTGCCGTGCCCGTGTCGCTCGGAGTGCTCCTCACCGTCACGCTCGGTATCATGACTATGCCCTTGTCTGCCGCGAGTATGTCACTGCGCTGAGCGAAAGCACACAGATTGGCCACAATGGTACATACGAAGCAAATGACAAATCCGAAGAAACCGACCTTGCGAAGCACCGTCCTGCGTCCCCATATATATAATGACAATAGCAAGACAAATGCTATGAACGACGCTGCACCGAGATATGCCCACCCGTCAGAGGAAAGCAAATCCTTGATGCCTTCAAACCATCTAGTGTAAAACATCTGACCCTCACTCTCATACTTGTCTACTGTCTTGGAATAGGCAAGGGCAAGATTGGCTCTGACATCACTGTCTGACGGATCGAGCAGTACTGCACGCTCATAATTCAATATTGCCTTGGCATACATCCCGAGCCTGTAATAGGCGTTGCCAAGGTTATAACAGACAGCGGCCGACTGACCATTATCAGCCAACAAACGCTCATAGATGTCGGCAGCAGTCTGGTATTGCTCGGCAGCATAGAGCGAGTCGGCCACAGCCTTGGACAGTTGCTGCCCCTCGCCCGAAATGGTGAGGATTTGCCGTCCGTGGACATTTGCTGTATCATTTTGCTGTGCAAAGCCTGCGACTGCCGGCATCAACGTCAGCAACAGTATATATATCAACTTATTCATAATCCTAAACTATTTTCTCATGTTGTTTTCTATCCTGATTATGACCTCACGGGCTGTTTCATACGTCCTGTCCATGCCCTCGACCTTGTCACCCGGGGCATAACGGGCAAACTCGCACTCGTCGAGCAGATTGATAAAGTCTGCAATATCTTGCTCAGAGAGTCCGGCTTCGGTCATCTTCTCCCTGATATTATCACGATTGAGGTCAGAGGTATTGATGTTGAGCTTGTCAGCCATATAGCCCCACAAAGCACGAAGCAACTCATCATAGAAGCGGTCATGCTCCTTGGCCTTGAGCAGTGCCGACACTTGCTTCATCCGCCTGTTCACCACTCTGTTAGCCTTCTTGTTACGTGACTTGGCAACATTGAGGCTATCGCTTAAATTCTTTCTGTCAATAAAGAATATTATAAGGAATATGACGAGCGGTATTACATAAGACAACGTATATGGCAGACTCGCGACTACAAACTTCCCTGCCGGTTTGAAATCGGCCCTGCCAAGCTTGATATAACGTATGTCACTGGCCAGCATCTTAACGTCTTCCTTGGCTGTACCTGTGTAGTCTACTGACGCTGCGCCATCACTCCCGCCCTTTGACTTGCCGACATTGAGTGCGTAAGATGCTGTCGTCAGGGGCTTGTAGCTGCCGGATTTAGTGTCAAAGTATTGGAATGTAAGGCTTGGGATGTCATATTTACCCGGATGGCGCGGAATGAGAAGATATTCAAATACGCGATTTCCGGACATGCCGTTTGACTTCAATACCACATTTTCATTGACCTTCGGGTCATAAGCATCAAAATCTGACGGGAAATCAACAGACGGGGCACTGACGAGCTTCAGATTACCGACACCGGACAATATCAGCTTATATGTAACGGCATCATTGGCATTGACATCTGTCTTCGATATTGACGACTCAAGACTAAATGAGCCGACTGCCCCGATAAAGCCCTCCGGCCTCGGAGACGGCAATGCCTTGACGTTGATTTTCAATGCAGGTGTTGTCAGGGTTTTCTTTATTGGCACATAAGACTGCCCTCCGCCAAAGAAAGCATCGAATGGATCGTTGGAGCGTATAATCTTTGCCACCACAGCGTCAAAACGTGCAGGAGCAATCTCGAGGGTTCCGCTACGTTGCGGGAAGAGGAGATATTGCTTGAGTATGACCGTGTGGTAATTGCGGCCGTTGTAATGCTCGAGAGCATGATTGTTTGATTGCGAAACCTCTATCTCCTGAGAGTGGAAACCATTGAAGTCTGGCAACTTGGCATTTTCGAAATGATGCAAATCAACGGCATAATAAACCTTATAGGTCAGCAGGAAAGCCTCTTGTTCATAGACGTTGGTCTTGCTGGCTGTGACCCTGACAAACAAGTCGTCAGCCGAAACCGACGAAGACTGCGATGCCGACGATTGAGACGATGATTGTCCCTGACCACGTTGAGAAGAGTTTTTGTCCGGAGGCAAGACCTCGATTTTCAAAGAGTTGGATATCAATTTCTCGCCATCTACGACTACCGTGGCCGCAGGTACAGTGAATGTGCCCTGTTTGACCGCCTCGACCATGTAGGTGAACGTGACCGAACTACTCGAAGTCGATTTGCCATTGACAATCTGCATACTGCTCGAGCGCGAAGTGCTCGGACCAAATATGACATTCAAGCCATCTATGTTGGAAATGCCTCTAAAGTCTTTGACATTGTCCGAAGTGTTTACGGTAAAAGTTATTCTGAACTGGTCGCCCTGCACTACTGTGCGCGGGGCTTCAGCCGTGAGTTTATACTTGCCGGCCGCATATAGAGAGGTGGCAAGCAAGGTGACAAATAGCAATAATATACTTTTCTTCATATTCCGCATATCCTTCAATTACCAGTTGTTTTCAAGGTCATGACCAGTAGCACGGTTCATCTTCCTTTGTACCTCCTCATTCACACGCTTCTCATCTTCCATGATGGCATTGAGGATTTGCTCGGCAGTCTCCTTTGACATATCCTCTTGCTGGCCTTGGGACTGATCTTGTTGTTCCTGCTGTTGTTGCTCCTGCTGGTCCTCGTCTTGTTTGTTGTCTTTATTATCATTCTGGTTTTTATTCTGGTCTTGCTGCTGTTGCTGCTCTTGTTGTTCCTTGTCTTCTTGATTCTGCTGCTGGTTCTGTTGTTGCTGCATCATCATGAGCGCCTTAGTAAGGTTGTATTTTGCATCTGCATCATTAGGGTCATTTTTCAGCGCATTTTTATAGGCATCAATGCACTCAGCATATTTTTGTTGCTTTTGCAAAGCCACTCCCATATTATAATAGGCATCAGCCAATGAAGCCTTGTCTGTCTCATGCCCGACCGCTTTTTTATATTCCTCGGCAGCTTCATCATATTTGCGGGCTTCCATCAGATTATTACCCAGATTATAATGACCGACGAATGACTTGCCATTGACGTCAATGGCTTTACGATACATCACTTCAGAATCAACATACGAGCTGTCACGATAGAGGCTGTTGGCCTTGCGCAAATATGCCCTTTCGACTTTCTGGGCAGATACGGATGCGATGGCCAGCAACGACAGGCAAATAGTCAATAAGGATTTTCTCATCACTAAAACAATTTTATCTTTCCAATCCTCTTATTCCTCTTGTTCATAACAAACATCTCGACAGCAAGGATTAGCAGCACCGCCCAAGCTATCGGGACAAACTGCTCATTGTATTCGGTGTATACTTTGCTTTCCACATCATCTTTAGAGAGTTTCTCTATTTGTCCGTCGATGGCCTTCTGTGCCGAGTTGTTGTTGCTTATATATGAATAGATGCCTCCACCCGCCTGTGCGAGCTGCTTGCAGAGGTCTTCGTTGAGTTTAGTCACGACGACATTGCCGTTGCGATCCTTCATATAGTCATCTGTGCCACTGACCGGGATGGGTGTGCCATCAGGCGAACCGATACCGAGTACATTGACCTGTATGCCTTGTGCTGACGCTTCCTGCACCGCCTCAAGGGCACCGGGCTCATGATTCTCGCCATCGGTGATGATGACGATGGTCTTTGCCGCACTCTGCGAACCGGTGAAACTCCTCATCGACAGTTTCACAGCATCGGCGATGTTAGTCCCCTGTCGTCCGATCAACGCAGGTGTTATGTCGCCAAGGAACATCTTGGCCGAGACATAGTCAGATGTCATCGGCAACTGGATAAAGGCATCGCCGGCAAAGACTATCAATCCCACCTTGTCAGTATTGAGTTTGTCAATCAAGCGTGAGACGAGCAGTTTGGCACGTTCGAGCCTGTTGGGTGCAACGTCTTGAGCCATCATCGAATTGGATATGTCAAGTGCTATCATGACCTCTACCCCACGACGCTTGACGGTCTCATATTTCCCTCCAAACTGCGGTCTGGCAAGGAGAAATACACCTGACATAAATGCAAGCAGGAGCAATGCATACTTCAGCGACACCCTGAATGATGAATGATTAGGCATCAACTGGGCTACCAGTTCACTGTCGCCGAAAGCTGCAATCTTCTTTTTACGTCTGTAATTGGAATAGGCGAACAATGCACCAAAAACAGGCAGCAGAAGCAATAAGTAAAGGTATTCCGGACTTTCAAATCTGAACATATTTCAATCTCCCTGTGTATACTAAGCTATTCTCCTCAATATTGTCGCCCGCAGTGCCAACTCCAGTATCACTGCTATCAGAGCCACAAGAGCGAATGGCTGATATTCCTCTTCCTTGGTAGAGAACTCCCTGACGTTGAGTTTCGTCTTTTCGAGTTTGTCTATCTCTTCATAGACTTCCTTCAGTTTGGAGTTGCTCGTCGCCCTGAAGTATTCTCCACCGGCTGTGGACGCTATTTCGCGCAGCACCTGCTCGTCTATTTCGACAGGGATATTCTGATATCTTATGCCCATCGCTGTCTGGAACGGATAGGGTGCTTCGCCGTTTGTGCCCACACCGATAGTATAAATCCTGATGCCAAACTGCTTGGCTATGGCAGCCGCCGTGAGCGGTGAGACGGCACCTGCATTGTTCGTCCCGTCTGTCAGGAGAATTATGACTTTGGACTTAGCCTTACTGTCTTTGAGGCGGGTGACGGCATTGGCTATGCCGAGACCTATAGCCGTGCCATCCTCGACGAGACCGCACTGCACATTCTTGAACAGGTTGAGCAGCACCTCATGGTCTACTGTCAGCGGGCACTGCGTGAAACTTTCGCCGGCGAATATCGTCAAGCCTATATTGTCATTGGGGCGGCCATTGATAAACTGTGCTGCCACATCTTTTGCCGCTTCGAGACGGTTGGGCTTAAGGTCTTCTGACAGCATACTGGTCGAGACGTCTATGGTCATCATAATGTCGATGCCCTCAATCTCTGTGTTCTGCCAGTTGTCAGACGACTGCGGTCTGGCAAGCACAAAGACAATCATCGTCAGGGCGACTACTCTCAACACAAATGGCACATGCACGAGCCATTCTCTCCATGTCTTGCCTACGGCAGCGTAGGGTGATGTGTCAGACACACGCACCGAGGGCTCTATGTTGTTATGCTTGCGTATATACCATATTATATATACGACAACCAGAGCCAAGAGCAGGAAAATATATTTATTAGCAAAAGTCATTTTAAATCCAGATTAGAATAACATTTCTTTTATTTCCATTGCCGACAGCATTACAAATGCGATGCACGCCGCTGCTGCCAGAATGATGACAGCCAGCAGGATTCGTTTCTGTCGCTTACTCCTCGGCTCTTCGATGACTACGTCATGCGGTTTTTCGCGCTCGGCGTCGGGGACTTCTTGTTTAGTCTTGTTAATAAAAGCCACGGCAGACAACAGATTGGCATCATTCTCATCGAGCATGGGGACGTATTTTGCGAATTTCACCAAATCGGCTACCGTAAACAAAGACTGCAAGTGTTTGAGCGACTCACGGTCATTGGTTTCCATCAGTTTGTCCACTATCTCAGATGATGTCATTTCCATGGCATTGAAGCCAAACCTGCCGGCGATGTAGACACGCAGAGCCTCAGTAAGAGCTGTATAGTATTGCTTGGCATCTGACGAATGTTGCAAATCCCTGGCACGGATGTTATCAATGATGTGCCCGGCCCTTTCATGCGGGAGGGGCTGCGGCTCGACATGGACGATGCGGATGATGGGCTTGTTGTCACGGTAGCGCATGAACAGGAACAGCGCAGCGACCGCAAACAAGACAAGTAACAGCAGATAGGCTGCCATAGGCAGCCAGTCGGTCACTACAAACGGCACATCAGCAATGTCCTTTATCCCGCGCAACATGTCTGGGTCGGCATTGTCGATAGGGAAATGATAGACACGCAGCACCAAGTCATTGGACTCATATTCACGGCCATCCACCATCACCTTCAGCCCGGGGATATGGAAAAAGGCCGAGTCAAAAGCCGCCACCATATAGCTATGCCTGACGGTCATCCGCTTCCCCTCATTCAGGGTGACAGTATCAGGCTTGAGGCGGTCAATGACTTCCAGCCCCGCCACCACCGTGTCGCGATACTCAGGGAAAACCAATTCTGCACCGCTATCGACAGTCGTCTCGACCGTCAGCATGGCTTGCGAGCCGACATACATCTCCACAGAGTCAAGGCGTGACTCGACGACCACGTTCTGTGAGCACAACGGTATGACTGCCACAATCATCAGCGCAGCAATCATCACTCTTCTCAGTATCATCCTATTAACCATCAATATTTACACTTTCCTTGACCTCTTGGCAAATAGCCCCATCAATGACTTGACGAAATCTTCATCGGTCCTGACAGACACAGCATCGACATTGCAGCGTGCGAACACATTGTGCAAAGCCTCCTGCCGCTTCAGCCAGTGAGCCTTGTGCGCATCACGCACACGCCGGGACGAAGTGTCGATATATCGTTCGGCACCTGTCTCAGAGTCGCGTATCCTGAGTAGTCCCACATCGGGCAAGTCGGTCACACGCACGTCATAGATCTGTATCGCCACCACGTCATGCTTTTTGTTGGCAATGACAAGCGGCTGATAGAAATCATGGTCGTCAATGAAATCGGATATGACAAATGCCGTGCATCGTTTTTTGATTGCATTGGTCAGATATTGCACTGCCGTGCTCACATTGGTCGCACGGCTCTCAGGCTTATATTCCAGCAATTCCCTGATAATATAAAGGATATGCTTGCGGCCTTTTTTGGGCGGGATAAACTTCTCGACATGGTCAGAGAAGAATATGACACCTATCTTATCGTTATTCTGTATGGCCGAGAAGGCCAATGTCGCCGCCAGTTCTACGAGCAAGTCACGCTTAAACTGCTTCTTCGTACCGAAATCAAGGCTGCCGGACACATCGACCAACAGCATGACGGTCAGTTCGCGTTCCTCCTCATAGACCTTGACATAAGGGCGATGGAAGCGTGCCGTCACATTCCAGTCGATGTCACGCACGTCATCCCCATACTGGTATTCCCGGACTTCGGAAAACGTCATGCCCCGTCCCTTGAAAGCCGAATGATACTGCCCGGCGAATATGTCATTGGACAGTCCCTTGGCTTTTATCTCTACGCGACGGACCTTGCTTAATATGCTTTGGACTTCCACTTCAGCACACTTTAGAGTCGGTCATCAGTCATCAGGGCACCTCGACCCTGTTCAGTATCGAGCTTACTATTTCGTCGGAAGTCGTGTTGGCGGCCTCTGCCTCATAAGTCAGTCCTATCCTGTGCCTCAGCACATCATGGGCTATGGCACGCACGTCCTCGGGGATGACATACCCCCTCTGCTTCAAGAATGCATAAGCCCTCGCAGCGAGTGCCAGATTAATCGACGCACGCGGCGAACCGCCGAATGCGATGAGCCCCTGCAAATCATCGAGGCCATAGCTTGCCGGAGTACGGGTGGCGAAGACTATATCGACGATATACTTCTCGATTTTCTCATCTATATATACCTCGCTGACCACCTTGCGGGCTTCCATGATTTCATCCTTGGTGACGATGGGCTTGAGGTCTTGCCGCGTGCCGGCGATGTTCTGCCGCACGATGAGTTTTTCTTCCTCTGGTTTAGGATAATCGATTACCACTTTTAGCATGAAGCGGTCGAGCTGTGCCTCGGGCAACGGATATGTACCCTCCTGCTCTATCGGGTTTTGCGTCGCCATCACGAGGAATGGTTTCGGCAGGCTGAATGTCGCGCTGCCTATGGTAATCTGACGCTCCTGCATGGCCTCGAGCAAGGCACTCTGGACCTTGGCCGGAGCGCGGTTGATTTCGTCCGCAAGGACAAAATTGGCGAACACCGGGCCTTGCTTGACATGGAACTCTTCGTCTTTCTGGCTATATATCATCGTCCCGACGATATCGGCGGGCAGCAAGTCGGGGGTAAACTGTATGCGGTTGTAAGTGCCATCGACCAGCGTGGCAAGGGTCTTGATGGCCAATGTCTTGGCCAATCCGGGCACTCCCTCAAGGAGGATATGGCCGTCAGACAGAAGCCCGATCAGCAATGATTCTATCAGATGCTTCTGTCCCACAATGACTTGGTTCATGCCTGTCACAAGGTTGGTCACAAAAGCGCTTTTCCTCTCTACCCTCTCGTTGAGGGCGCGGATGTCAATAGATTCTGCCATAACTTTTATATTGTTGAATTGTTTCCTTTTTTAAATGCTCCCAAAAGTAGTGGTATTGGGTATATATCCCAACTTAATTATATATAAAAAACCTCATGCCGCCTTAAGCCTAACGCGCGACCGTCAGACATGATGCAGGCGGATGATGTTCAGAATATTCGCAGGCGGCAGACCGGTCGCCGTCACCGCACCGTGCATTGCGGGGCGACGGGCGCAAAGTCGGGGACAAGGCGCACAAACTCATCACTCATCTGACCCAAACCCGACTGACAAGGGAGATAAAGTAAAAACGCAAGCTGCGAATATACATTCGCAAGTTGCGTTTATATATTCGCAAGTTTCGTATGTACATTCGCAACTTGCGTATATACTTTACACACTGCCCCGGGCAAGTTTATCCCTGCCCGCTCGATGTTGCCACGGCGCACGAATGACTTTGCCCGCCGTGCTCGT
>DWUP01000162.1 GCA_020012075.1 Candidatus Avibacteroides avistercoris | reverse complement strand
CATGGAGATGGTTCATCAACATCGAGGAGGGTAATTATTCCGGCATCTCCGCCACACATGGGTCGGAGGTGTCAGTCAAGGTGATTGACGGTGTGATAACCGTCGAGGGCGGCGACAGCACGGTATCAGCGCCGGTGGTCGAGGTATATTCCGCCGGCGGGCAATGTGTGTACCGTGGCACAGATACGGTAATCGGCGGCCTTGGCCACGGTGTCTATGTCGTCAAGGTCGGCGGCACGGTGCATAAAGTCGCATTGTGACGGATGCATGACAGCTTGCCGCATCTGCGGCAAGCGGGATGACATATGGAATGGAGTGGTGGAGGCTGCGGCCTCCACCACTGTTTTTTAACCGGACTGCCGGCCGTGCGCGATTAGCATATGATGCTACCGCCAATAGCATACGATGCTACTGCCGATGGCATACAATGTTTTTGCCTGTGGCATACAATGCTATTGCCAATAGCATACGATGTTTCTGCCGGCGGCATACGGTGATTCCTCACAAGCCATATAGTGATTTTGCCGCAGGCGGATGACGGTGCGCGCGGCGGCACCGCGACCGGGAGCAGGGAGGTGGCATTATTATTAATTAAAGGTGCATATCCGCGCAGTTTGTAATATATTCATTTACTTTGCAGGAAGTAATGACAACCGACGCATCGAGAGAGGATTTATGAGCAAACGCAACGACAAGCGGGCCACATCCAAAGGCAAAAAAGCCCCCAAGCCCGACCTGATGAAACCGATCACCACACTGTTCAAGCAACACAAGGGAGTGAAAATGTCAATCAAGGAGGTCATCTCGCTCCTCGACCTCAAGACCCATCCGCTCAGGATGAAGGCCGCCGACATCATCCGCGGCTTGTCTGCGGGCGGGATGCTCAGAGAACTCGCCCCCGACACCTACATGTACGGTGAGCCGGGCAAGGAGATGGTCGGCACATTCAGGCGATTCAGCAACGGAAAGAACTCATTCATCCCCGACGACGGCAGTGACCCGGTCTTCGTGGCCGAGAGGAATTCGGCCCATGCGATGAATAATGACAAGGTCAAGATCGTCTGCTTCGCCCGCAAACACGGCGCGACACCCGAGGGAGAAGTGGTGGAAATCATCCAGCCGGCCAACGAAACCATCGTCGGCACTCTGGAAGTCACGCCCAAATATGCATTCCTCGTCACCGAAAACAAGAATCTGGCCAACGACATATTCATCCCCGTGCGCGACCTCAAGGGAGGCAAAGACGGCGACAAGGCGGTCGTCAAGATAACAGACTGGCCCAAACAGGCCAAAAACCCGATAGGCAAGGTCATCGACATCCTCGGCCGGGCGGGCGACAACACGACAGAGATGCACGCCATACTCGCCGAATTCGGCCTCCCCTACGGTTATCCCAAGGCGGTGGAAGCGGCGGCCGACCGCATTCCCGACACCATCCCGCAGTCTGAGATCGATGCCCGCGAGGACTTCCGCGGCGTGACGACGTTCACTATCGACCCCGTCGATGCCAAAGACTTCGATGATGCCCTCTCGGTACGTCGCTTGCAGGATGACGTGTGGGAGGTGGGAGTGCACATCGCCGACGTGACCTATTACGTCAAGGAGGGAGACATCATCGACCGCGAAGCATCGCGACGGGCCACCTCGGTCTATCTCGTGGACCGCACCATACCGATGTTGCCCGAGCGGCTCTGCAACCAACTCTGCTCGCTCCGCCCCAATGAGGAGAAAGTGGCGTTCTCAGTCATCTTCAACATCAATTCCAAGGCCGAGATACTCTCGTCGAGGATAGCCCGCACAGTCATCAATTCTGACCGCCGCTTCACATACGAGGAGGTGCAGCAGACCATCGAGTCGGGCCAAGGGGAGTACAAAGATGAAATCTTCACCCTTGACAGCCTCGCCAAACAGTTGCGCGAACGGCGCATGGCCAACGGCGCCATCAACTTTGACCGCTATGAAGTCAAGTTTGAGGTCGATGCCGACGGCAAGCCGCTGCGCGTCTACTTCAAGATAGCCAAGGATGCAAACAAACTTGTCGAAGAGTTTATGCTCCTCGCAAACAGGACCGTAGCCGAGTCGGTGGGCAGAGTCCCCAAAGGAAAGAAGGCGAAAGTCTTCCCCTACCGTATACACGATCTGCCCGATCCGCAGAAACTGAGCGACCTCTCCACCTTTATTACCCGCTTCGGATATAAAATCCGCACCGAGGGGACAAAGTCTGACATATCCAAATCCATCAACCGCCTGCTCGACGACGTGCAGGGCAAGCCCGAGGAGAACCTGATAGAGACGGTCTCGATACGCGCCATGCAGAAAGCCCGCTACTCCACTCACAACATCGGACACTACGGCCTCTCGTTCGATTACTACACCCATTTCACCTCGCCCATCCGCCGCTATCCCGACATGCTCGTGCATCGTCTGTTGGCACGCTATATGGCCGGGGGCAGAAGTGTCACCGAAGCCAAATATGAGGACCTGTGTGACCACTGCTCGGCTATGGAGCAACTGGCCGCCAATGCCGAGCGTGCGTCGATAAAGTATAAGCAAGTCGAGTTCATGTCCCAATACTTAGGCAAGGTATTCGACGGTGTAATCTCCGGCGTGACCGAATGGGGCATCTATGTGGAGGTGAATGAGAACAAGTGCGAGGGATTGGTCCCGATCCGTGAGCTGGATGACGATTTCTATGAATTCGATGAAAAGAATTACAGGCTCATAGGCAGCAAGCTCCATCGCATATATGCACTGGGCGATGCAATCACCATCAGGGTCGCAAGGGCCAACCTTGAGAAGAAACAACTCGATTTCGTATTGGCCGAATGACCCTGCATGGCCGGCCGTGTGGCCGGACATGCAGGCAGTGACAAACTGACTAAGCAATGATTACCATGAATGAAAAGGCGAGAGAGGTAAATGCCGTGTGCGTCTATTGTGCTTCGAGCACCAAGATAGACAGTTGCTTCGTTGATGCTGCCTGCGCGCTTGGCAAGGCATTGGCCGGACGCGGCATCAACGTCATCAATGGTGCCGGGGGAATAGGTCTGATGCGCGCGTTGTCTGATTCAGCTCTTGCGGCCGGCGGCACCGTGACTGGCGTCATCCCCCGCTTCATGGTCGAGCAGGGATGGCAGCACGACGGCCTCACTGAACTGATTGTCACAGCCGACATGCATGAGCGCAAGAGGCTGATGGCCTCGATGTCTGACGGCGTCATCGCCTTGCCCGGCGGTTGTGGCACTATGGAAGAATTGCTTGAGATCATTACATGGAAGCAATTGGGGCTTTATCTCAAGCCGATAGTGGTATTGAACACAGATGGATTCTACGACCCATTGCTGGCCATGCTCGCACGAGCCGTGGAGCGGCACTTCATGCGCGAGCAGCATCGTGCGCTGTGGACGGTGGCCGCGTCGGTAGATGAGGCTGTGGACATGCTGTATTCCACTCCCGACTGGGATTCCAACCTCCGGAAATTTGCTGCGATATGACACCTTTCATGCAACTGCCGGTCATCCCGATAGAGCAGTCGATGAAGTCTGACCCGATTATATTGGTGACTTTCGTCGCATCTGCCGTTATGCTGGCCTTTGTCATCGCGCTGGGCAAACGTATGTTGTTGCAGCGAGGGAAGAACTTTTTCGCCAACCGCAAGCGCAACAGCCTCTTCGATGCCCCTACCAATATAGACTGGTGGGTGAACATCATGATGCTCCTCGTGCTGTGCCTGATGGCCGCACTCACCTGGATGGCATCGATGAGGGACGGCTATGTGGCCGGTGTGGACTATTGGAAAGTCATGCTGCTATGCACCACGGTTTTTGCGGCCTACGTGGTATTCAAGTTTATCATCTATCGTTTGGTCTGCTGGGCTTTCTACGATGCCGCGGGGACAAAGCAATGGATGGACGATTACATGACACTTTTGTCTTACAACGGCTTTATGCTGTTTGTCCTTGCACTTGCCGGAGTCTATTTCAATATTTCAATCCACACGTTGCGGCATTTGGCGGCAGGGCTGCTGATATGTGACAAATTGCTGATAGTGTACAAGCTCAGCCGCCTTTTTTTAAGGCCAAAAATTGGCCGGCTTACGTTTTTTTTGCAACTTTGCACCCTCGAAATATTACCCTGCTTCATATTGAATGAGGTATTGCTTGAAATAAACATTATTTTCGAATAAATCTAACAAAGTAATGGTAAATAGCATATTGGTTTCTCAACCAAAACCAACGTCAGAGAAGTCACCGTATTTTGACATCGCAAAGAAGTATAACGTAAAGGTAGATTTCCACTCATTCATCAAAATAGAGAGACTCACGCCTAAGGAGTTCAGACAGCAGAAGGTCTCAATCCCCGAACACACGGCTGTAATATTCAACTCGAGGCACGCGATAGACCATTTTTTCAGCCTTTGTGAAGATTTGCGCGTCACGATTCCCGAGACGATGAAATACTTTTGCATCAGCGAGACCATCGCATTGTACATACAGAAGTACGTGCAATACCGCAAGCGCAAGATTTTCTTCGGTGCGAAAGGCAAGATGGAAGACCTCATCCCCTACATCACGAGGCATTCTGACGAGAACTACTTCGTACCCATGTCGTCGGTGCATAATGACGAAGTGAAGAACATGCTCGACAGTCTGGGCGTGAAGCACGACGAAGCAGTCATGTACCGCACGGTGAGCAACTCGTTTGACGGCGTGGACCCGTCGGCATACGACATGCTTGTGCTCTTTACACCTGCCGGAGTGACGGCTCTCAAAGAGGTTTTCCCCGGCTATGTACAGGGCGACCGCAAGCTGGCATGCTTCGGGGCGGCCGCTGCCAAGGCAATACAGGACGCGGGATTCCGCCTCGACCTGCAGGCGCCAAACGCCAATGCGACCTCGATGACAGCAGCATTGGACCTCTATCTCAAGGAGGAAAACAAGCGATAGTCAGACAACATTATCCACAACACAAATACAATTTTTATTAGATGCGGCGCGCCGTGACGGCGGGCCGCATTCGTTTTGCCGGTGGCATACGGTGGCATTGGCAAAAAGGTCAGACCCCACGGCCGGAAACATTGTATGCTATCTCCAATACCATTGTATGCTAATGGCGGTAGCATCGTATGCTATCGGGGAAATCATTGTATGCTACGGGCGGAATCACCGTATGCCAATCGCGCACGTACAGCTGTTAT
>DWUP01000161.1 GCA_020012075.1 Candidatus Avibacteroides avistercoris | reverse complement strand
TTCAATCACAATGCCATCCGCGAGCTTGAGGAGACAGTCCGATCGCTCCGTGCCGAAGGTTTCGCCGCCATAACCGTCTGGCCCGTCGGCGTCAAGATGTCGGCGGCCGTGCGCAAGGCGGGATATGACTGCTGCACTGACTATGTGCGTCTCGGTTCGGCTCTCGACTATGGCAAGTCGGCGGATTGTGCGGCGAGGCTCATAGATGATTACACCTCGGGCAGGACAGACCGTGTGGTATTGGTGCACAATCACTTCTACTCCATGGGGCATCAGGGGCCGCTGCACTCGACCATGATGCCGATGTCGGCAGACATGCTCGCCGAGGGCGGCAATGCCGGCGGCATGGTGGCTGACTATATCTTCGAGCCGTCGCCCGAGGAAATGCTGCGGGCATTGGTGCCCTACGCATTGCGCATCTACTTCTACGAAGCGCTGACCGACAGTGCCACTGCCGAGCACGCTTCGCGCATGATTGCCATGCAGACCGCCAGCGACAATGCGGGCGAGCTGCTCGACGAGCTGTCTGTCACCTACAACAAACGTCGCCAGCAAGCCATCACCGACGAACTGGCCGACATCACGCAGGCTACTCTGAATTAGCATCGGGCTTTGCCCTCATGATATGGGGCTATGTCAAAACGGATGTTTTGACATAGCCCCTTTTAAGATGTGTAAGGATTAGCAAAATGCAAGGCATTGAGATGAGGGCGACAGGAGTTTACTTAATGTAAATGACTTAGCCCGAACCCCGAAAATAACGCAGCAGTTTGCAATTATGACACATCTCCTTTGCCATGGTGGCGCAGTCGATGCACGCCGTCACCTCACCGCATAGCGCAGCCACACCGAGTCGTCGCCGATGCGTCGCACGCCGGTCAGCCTGAGCAGTGTGACCGGACGGTCAGGGTCGTCGATGCCGTCAAAGACGGCTGTCATGCCGCTCCGTCCGTCTATCCCCGCACCGATGACGATGCTCACCTCGTCGAGCAGTCCGCGGCTCAGGAATCCCCCGTTGATATGTCCTCCTCCCACTATGGCCAGCCGCCTGACGCCGAAGTCCGTGGCCAGCAGTTCCATGGCACGGCCGAGGTCGATGTGTCCGTGCCCCGTCGCTATCCATGAGATGCCTTTCTGCCGCAGCGTCTCGAGATATTCTGCGGGCACATCCTCGCATGTGATTACCAGCAGGGGCTGTCCGTCGTCCGTGCGGTCAGGCCACAGCAGCCGTCCGTGTGTGTCTGTCGCTATTTCATATCCTCCCCCGGCGGCCTTGTGGACCGACTCATGCCCTATGGGTGTCGTGTCGCGTGGCTCAAACGTGCCGGGCAGGGCATAGTGCATCTGCATCGTCACGCGCCCCGACAGGGTCGAGTCGCAGTCCAGCCCCGCCAGTGCGTCATAGTATTCGTCACCTCCGATTTTTTCCGTCATGTCACAGTCGATGCGTCCGTCTACAGATGCCATCATGTGACAGATGATGTAGGGTCGTTTCGTTGCTCCGTTGTCATTCATTGTCGTTGTCGTTTTTGTTGGTTGCTGCAAAGTTATGGCCTGGTGCGGTCGGTCATTTTTTCCTGAGGGTCAAATCGCTTTTCTCACAGGGGCATGCCGGTGATGCCCGCCGGCCGTGTGCCGCCGTGCCGTCGCGGTGCGTGTCGTGGCGCTCCGTCGCTCCGTGTGCCGGTGGCATCAGATGCCATCCGTTTTACATTCTATGCTGTCTGCCGCGGGGTCGTATGCCATGGGCGGTGGCCTACGGTGTTTTTTGCCGTGGCATACTGCCCTGTCGTGCCGTCGTGCGGGCGGGTGGGGATGAGCAGCGCCGGCATCTGCACATGCGGTCAGTGCAGATGCCGGCGCTGTCAGTGGCAGGTGTCGTCACACGAGGTCTTCGCCCAGCCTGATGCGTGCCTCATTGACATATTTGCGCAGGTTGGCTTCGTCGGCTTTCTTGCAGATGATGAGCACGTTGTCATGTTCGGCGATGAGATATCCGTCCATGTCCTGTATGATGGCGAGTTTGTCTTCGGGCAGGGCTATTATGTTGTTTTTGCAGCCGTTGAGCAGCGTGCCGCATCTCAGGATGGCGTTTTGGTTTTTGTCTTTCGGCGACAGTTCGTAGAGCGATTCCCATGTCCCGAGGTCGGCCCATCCCATGTCGGCGAGGCGGACGTAGACGTTTTCGGCCTTCTCCATGACGGCGAAGTCTATGGACACGTTGGGGCAGAACGGGAAGTGTCGTTCGATGCACCCGCGCTCTTCGTCGCCCTTGAGGTTCTCCCCGAAGCACAGCGTGGTGGCCAGCAGCGGCTGGTAGCGTTCGATGGCGGCGGTGATGCTCTTGGCGTTCCAGAAGAAAATGCCCGAGTTCCAGTAGAATTCACCCGTCTCGATGAAGACTTTGGCGAGGTCGAGCTCGGGTTTCTCGGTGAATGTCTTGACGGTATAGAAGTTGTCATCGATGTTTTCGTCCACCTGTATGTATCCGTAGCCCGTCTCCGGCCGGTTTGGCTTGATGCCTATGGTCAGGAGTGCTTCGCGGTCGCGGGTGAAATCGAGGCACTCGCGGATGACAGTCTTGAACTCTTCCTCCTTGAGGATTATGTGGTCTGACGGTGTGACCACGATGTTGGCGTCCGGATTGATGTTGCGCAGGTGGTATGCGGCCCATGCTATGCACGGTGCGGTGTTGCGTCGTGCCGGCTCTGCGAGGATGTTTTGCTCCGGCACATCGGGCAGCTGCTCTTTGACAAGGCCGGTATAAGCCTCGTTGGTGGCTATTATGATGTTTTCCTTGGGGATGACTTTGGCAAAACGGTCGTAGGTGAGCTGGAGCATCGACCGTCCTATGCCGAGGAAGTCGAGGAACTGTTTCGGTTGCTGCTTGCGGCTGAAAGGCCAGAAACGGCTCCCGATGCCTCCACACATGATGACGCAGTAATCTCTGTTTTCACTCATGGCTGTCAGATTTAATTTTGCAATAAAATTAGTATTAAAATCCGAAACAGTCCTATCTGCCGCGGCCTAATTTTTATTTTGCCCCGCCGCACGGCCCTCGCCGCGCCGCCCGACGCGGCTCCGGTCAAAATTTATCGCACGAATGTTTCATAAATAGATTAGAACCACTACTTTTGTCGCCAATATGGGGGCTGACCCCGGCTGCGTCATGGCATGGCGTGGTTTGCAATGCGAGAAACAGACAAAAACGAATATGGCAACTCAAAAGAAGAACAACAGTCAAAGTCTGAATGCCGAGGAGATGCTCAGCCGCTCCGAGACGTTCATCGAGAAAAACAAGAAAGCCATCATCGGCGTGATAGCTGCCGTGGTGCTGGTCATCGTGGCCGTGGTGCTCTATAAGAATTATTACAGCGGGCCGCGTGAGGAGCGGGCAGCCGTGGCGCTCTATCCCGCGCAGGAATATTTCGCTGCCGGCGACTATGAGAAGGCATTCTACGGCGACTCGACCACCTACTTCGGACTCGCCAAAGTCATTGGCGAATATGACGGCACCAAGGCTGCAAACCTTGCGCAAGCCTACGCAGGACTCTCGCTCGCACACTTGGGCAAGTTTGAGGAGGCTGTCGGCTACCTTGAGGCCTACGACGGCAGCGACACTTACTTCGCTTCGGCTACCCGGGCCGCCCTCGGCAACTGCCGCATCAACCTCGGCGACATCGAGGCCGGTGCCAAGCTGCTCGTCGATGCAGCCCACAAGGCTGACGCACAGTCGCTCAGCCCCGTGTGGTTGAGACAGGCCGGCGTGGCATACGAGAAGCTCGGCCAGAAGGACAAGGCATTGCAGTGCTACACCGAGATCAAGGACAAATATGCCGGCAACCCCATGGTGGCGCGTGACATTGACAAATATATCGAGAAAGTCTCTGAGTGACAGCTTGGCCTCAGGGCAGATTGACGACATGACAATGACCGATGAGCCGCCCCGGGCATGACTTCTGCCGGGGCGGCTCTTTGACGACACGACACGACGATGGCAACAGAATTTCACAATCTGTCGGACTATGATCCGGCGCAAGTACCGTCCGCGGACGGCAAACGGTTTGGCATAGTGGTGGCCGACTGGAACGAAAACATCACCTCCCGCCTCCTGCACGGGGCGGTCGGGACATTGAGGGCGCACGGCGTGCCTGACGACCACATCACTGTGATGCACGTGCCGGGCAGTTTCGAGCTGACCTTCGGTGCGAGCCGGATGATCGAGCACACCGATGTCGATGCAGTCATCGTCCTCGGCTGTGTGGTCAGGGGCGACACACCCCACTTCGACTATGTGTGTCAGGGCGTCACACAGGGCGTCACCGAGCTCAATACGCGCACTGACGTGCCGGTCATCTTCGGGCTGCTCACGACAGACAATATGCGGCAGGCAGAGATGCGTGCGGGGGGCGAACTCGGCAACAAAGGCACAGAATGTGCGGTGTGCGCAATAAAAATGATTGATTTTGTTTGCAGATTAAAAAAATAGCCCTACCTTTGCACCACAACACCGAGGGGTATCCCCCGAGATGTTCTGGGAACGGGCAAATTCCAGAGTGGCCAAATGGGGCAGACTGTAAATCTGCTGTCTTTCGACTTCGGTGGTTCGAATCCATCTTTGCCCACCAGTTCAAATTTGCGGAAGTAGCTCAGTCGATAGAGCATTAGCCTTCCAAGCTGAGGGTCGCGGGTTTGAGTCCCGTCTTCCGCTCTCAAAGACAAAGAGGAGCAATCCTCTTTTTATCTTAAAGGATGGTTCCGTAGCTCAGCTGGATAGAGCAACGCCCTTCTAAGGCGTGGGTCAAGCGTTCGAATCGCTTCGGAATCACATTTCCTCCGCCCGTGGCACCATCTCGGTGGTGTCACGGGTTTCTTTTCCCGGTGTCGGCAAGGGTGCGGCACCGCTTGTCCCGGGTGGCCCGGCTTGGTGCTATGTCTTAGACAGACGGTGGATTGTATGAAATATTCGGATTGATATATGCAAATTTCGGTGCTTTGGGTGCCTGCCGGTCAGCCTGCCGATGTCAGATTTTATTCCATCTGCCGCCGGTGCTTGTGGCAGTCTGCGACACATACCATAATTATATATATGGTCGTCGCCGCCCGCCTGTTCCGGCATCAGATGTGGCCTGTCCTGTGGGGCAGGCTGTCTGCGATGTCACTGGCCGTGTGGCATTTCCGCCCCTGACCGTCCGCCCGGCATCACCCCGGGTCAAGCCCGCAACGCGAGACATTTGTTGTTAAATATCATAGTATTAACAACAATTAAGTTAAATGGGGGGGGGGTAAATTTAATTACTGTCGTAACTTTGCAGGCGAATGACACTAAGGTCTACCACGGTGTAATATTGTATTTGGGTTAACTTGAATGATGAAAGCACTTGTTAGCCGCCGAGTGGTTGATAGTGAGCGGGCGGGTAGTGATACCTCCACAGTGTCATTGGGTGGCCGCTGCCACCGATAGGAAAGTGGTAAAGCGAAAGCTATGATAAAACTAAAACAGTAGCGCATGGCGCGGATAAACTTACTTCATTTATGCTAAAGAAATTTTTTGGCGTGTTTGTCTTCACTCTGCTTTTGACGACGCTGGCGTCGAGAGCGCAAGTTGTGGCACTGAAGTCCGACGTTCTCAACTGGGCTGCCGCTTCACTCAACATAGAGCCTGAAGTGAAAGTGGGCAAACGCTCGACCATTGCGCTCGGCATCTCTTGGAATCCTTGGACAGTCAAAGAGGACACAAAAAACCGCAAGTGGAAGCATCTGCTCGTCCAGCCCGAATATCGTTATTGGTTCTGTGAGGCGTTCGGGGGGCATTTCCTCGGCCTTCATCCGTTTTATGCACGTTTCAATGCCGGCAACGTCAAGCTGCCCTTCGGCATCTGGGACGGACTGCAGGACAACCGCTATCAGGGCAATCTCTTCGGGGCGGGCATCGGCTATGGCTACCACTGGATATTGAAGGGACGCTGGGCGATGGAGGCCGAGGTCGGTCTTGGCTTCGGCTACCTCGACTATGACCGTTATGACTGCGTCAGATGCGGCACATACCGTGCGGCCGAGGACAAGTGGGTGTTTATGCCTACCAAGTTGTCGCTGTCGTTCATATATGTATTCAAATAATATAATGGGAGGGAAGGATAGCAATATGGGTATCATCAGCAGAGCCACAGTAATCGCCGCAATGGCAATGTCGGTATTGACACCGGGAGTCACCGCAGGCCCCACGGGCAGCCGCGCTTTGCAGTGGAATGACAGCACATCGCTGACCGTCACTCTCAGACTGACGGCCGGTGACACCGAGATCAAGGGCAATCGCCGTCTGGTCATCACCCCGTCGATAGTCGGCAGTGACGGCCATTCGCTCGTGTTGCCCCAAGTGGAGTTTGCCGGGCGGCAAAACCGCAAGTTCAATGACCGGCGCGCATTGCTCGCCGGAGAGGAACGCACCGGGGTCTATGGACGTCGCGACACCGTGGACTATGTCAGGACTGTCGCGGCCGAGCCGTGGATGCTCGGCACACCGCTGCGTCTCGAGGTGGCACGTGCCGTCGACGGATGCTGCGATGTAGACTCGTTGCCCACCGAGGTACACGGACATGCGACGTATGTCGCACCCTACGTCCCGGCGGTGGACCTCGTCGTGCCACGCCTCTCGGTCGCCGAACAGATGGCACGTCACG
>DWUP01000160.1 GCA_020012075.1 Candidatus Avibacteroides avistercoris | reverse complement strand
ATGAAGAATAATATCACACCGAGCAGGAACAATGACTGGTAGTGCGCACCTCCTGCCGGCGCCTCGCCCAGCTCGGCGGCGATTGTTGCCGGGATAGTGCGCAGTGGCTCGAGTATGCTTGTCGGTATTATTGCAGCATTGCCCGTCACCATCAGTACGGCCATTGTCTCGCCGATAGCCCTTCCGATGCCGAGCACCACGCCCGATGTTATGCCTGAAACCGAGTTGGGGATGACTACTTTGTATATTGTCTGCCAGTGCGTCGCACCAAGTGCAAGGCTCGCCTCGCGCATCGAGCGCGGACAACTCCTCATCGCGTCTTCGGCCACCGTTATTATGGTCGGCAGTGCCATTATGGCAAGGACAAGGCTGCCGGCCAATCCCGATTCACCTACCGGCAGATTGAACGTGTCTTGCAGCATAGGCACTATGACAGCAAGGCCGAAGAAGCCATAGACCACCGAGGGGATGCCGTTGAGCAGCTCGATGACGGGCTTCATAAACTGTCTGACGCGCGGATTGGCTACCTCCGCCAGATATATTGATATGGCCAGTCCGAACGGGAGTGCGAAGAGGATGGCGAAGAAACTGACCCACAGCGTGCCGGCTATCAATGGCACTATGCCGAAGATGGGTGACGGCGTAGCGGTGGGATACCATTCGACGCCGAACAACACGTCTTTCAGCGGTATGGTCCTGTCGTCGATGGTGCTTATGTCCTGCCGTCCCTCGATGAGTGACTTGGGGATGAAAGCCACGACTCCCGGGTCGGCATTGATTTGTTCGGCAATCTTGTCGCCGGCATATTGATATTCGTCGCCGAGTTCCTCTTCAGTATAGAGTTTGTCGAGGTCTTCGAGGCGCAGCACCTTGACCGGCACGTCGGCTCCGCCGACTTCGCTCCAGTTGGTTATCTCTTCGTCAAACAAATCTTTGATTTGCAGGGCACTCAGCTCACTGACCTTGTTGCTTTTGTTGAGGGCCAGCACATAGCCTTCTTGTATGATGGGGTTGCTAAACAAGCCTCCCGCCTCCTTGAAGAGGAAGCCTATGATCAGCAGTATCACGATGCTGGTCGTAAATCCGCTCACGGTCAGGACACGTGAAGCGATGATGTCAATCCATTTTTTCATTCTTTCCGTTTTGAAAGTTTGTCATTCTATTGCCTTGGGATGAACCCGAGTTCCAAAGTCTTCTCTTGTCCTTGCGCTGACTCGATGAATTTGATAAAAGGCATCACTTCGTCGGTCTTGACGCGGTCATAGTAATAGTAGAGGGGGCGCACTATCGGGTAGGTCTTGTCCATGGCGTTCTCCACTGACGGATAGACATAGTGCCTGCCGCCGTCATAAGAGACCGGCACGGCTTTCACCCTCGGGTTGAGGTAGGCGAGGCCCACATATCCGATGGCTCCTTTGGTCTGGCTCACAGACTGGATGATGGCGCCCGTGGCAGGCATCGACAGCACGCCGGCCATATAATTCTTGTTCTCCAGCACGCTCTCCTTGAAGAATTCGTAAGTACCAGACGACGTCTCGCGCGAGTAGACGACAATCTTGGCATCGTTGCCTCCCACCTCTTTCCAGTTGGTTATCTTGCCGCGGAATATGGCTTCGAGCTGTTCGCGTGTCAGCCCTTTGACCGGATTGGCGGGATTGACGACTACTGCCAGTGCATCATAGGCCACTACGAATTCGCATGGCTCGTGCCCTGACTGTTTCATTTTCATTTTTTCATTGAATGTGATGCGCCGCGATGCCATGGCGATGTCGGTGGTGCCTTCGAGCAATGCCGATATGCCTACGCCACTGCCGCCCCCTGTGACGGTCACTGTGGCTGCGGGATGTGCGGCCATGTAGATCTCAGACAGCGCCTGTGTGAGCGGCAGCACGGTGTCACTGCCCTTGATCTTCTGTGCCGATGCGCTGCAGCACGATGCTGCGATGATGATAGCGATGAGTGCTCGTTTCATAAATGTTTCCCTTTTCAGATGTTCACTCTTTGTTGCGCGGCAAAATTAGGCAAGAGACTTCGGACAAGTGTTTGCAAAATAATTACATTATCGTCGCAGGCAGAAAATTTTCCCCTCGCTCTGCCTGTGGCTGCCATGCGGCTCGGCGGGCGGGATGCTCTGAGGGCGTGCTTCTGTGACTGCCGGCTTTCCCGGCGGGGCTGCACGGAGAATCTGCCACCGTGCGGGATAAATCATCGTCAGGCTGCATGAAATCTCTATTCACCGTCGTTGAATATATGTTCAACGTCGTCAAATATATATTCAACGTCGGTAAATATATGTCTACCGTCGTTGAATAGAGATTGTCCCCATTGCCGCGTGGATTTAGGCGGCATGGTGTGGCATGTCGCAAGGCGCGGGGATGTTTATATTTTACCTTTTATCATACCAATATTACCGTTGGCAGATTAGGTGATGGGATTTGATTGGAATTTTTGCTATATATTTGCCATCCCAAAAAACGGTAGAATTGCCCGAGATGACAAAGTATCCCCAAGACGACTTCAAGCCCTATGATGACGGACGCAGCAAGACCGAGCAGGTGGAAGCCATGTTTGACCGCATCGCCCCGCAGTATGACAGGATGAACCGCACGATGTCATTCGGCACTGACCGCGGGTGGAGAAAGGCTGCCATCAGACATCTGAGCCGGTACGCGCCGCGCAAGGTGCTCGATGTGGCTACGGGGACAGGTGATTTCGCCATTGAGGCCTATCGTGGCTTGCTGCCCGACGTCGTGGTGGCCACCGACATATCCGAGGGGATGATGGATGTGGGACGCCGCAAGGTAGCGCGTCTGGGGCTGGAGGACAGAATCGAATTCAGACGTGAAAATTCGCTGTCGTTTTCGTTCGCCGACGACACGTTTGATGCAGTGACCGTGGCTTTCGGCGTGCGCAACTTTGCGGACCTCGACCTCGGGCTGTCTGAGATACGCCGTGTGCTGCGCCCGGGCGGGCATCTGGCCATCCTCGAGCTGACAGTGCCCGAGCATGCCCCGGTGAGGCAGTGCTATGACCTCTATGCGAGGTATGTAATCCCGCTGCTGGGGCGTGTGATGTCTGATGACGGCCGTGCTTACAGCTATCTGCCCACGTCGATACATCTTTTCCCGCAGGGTGAGGCCATGCGCGGGATAATCTCGCGCGCGGGTTTCCGTGAGGTGGGGTTGCGCAGGATGACTCTGGGTACTTGCACTTTCTATTGGGCTACCAAATGACAGACGGCGCGCCGTCGCTAAATTGAAATGATATGAGAAAATTCGGATTGATAGGTTATCCCCTCGGGCACTCTTATTCGGCGGACTTCTTCAACGAGATGTTCAAGTCTGAGGGCATCGATGCGACCTATTCCAATTATGAAATGAAGTCGCTCGACGGCTTGCGCGATTTGGTGGCATCCGAGGGACTGTCGGGATTTAATGTGACAATTCCGCACAAGGTCAATATATTGGAGCAATTGGACTATCTGGATCCTCATGCCGACATCATCGGTGCTGTCAATACGGTGGTGGTCGAGGACTATGACGGTTATAAGGCTTTGCATGGCTATAATACCGATTATGTGGCTTTCGGCCGGTCTATCATGCCGCTGATGCAGGCGCAACATGTCTCTGCACTGATTCTCGGCACCGGCGGGGCTGCGCATGCCGTGGCCTATGCCTTGACGCAGATGGGCATCGAGTGTGTCTTCGTGTCGCGCAAGCCATGTGCCGAGGGCATATTCTATAAGGAGATAGACGACAGGACGATGAAGAGATTCAAGATAATAGTGAATTGTACGCCTGTCGGCATGTATCCCAAAGTCGATGCACGTCCTAAGATTCCCTACAAGCTACTTACGTCAGAGCATCTGCTGTATGATCTCGTCTATAATCCCGCAGAGACAAAATTCATGCTGGCCGGTGCGAAGTATGGGGCGCAAGTAGTGAACGGGCTGGACATGCTGCACCGTCAAGCCTTGTTGTCATGGGATTTGTGGAGTGCTCAATGAGTGTCGCTTAGCAGTCTGAGCAGCGAGTCATAGTCTTCGGCCAGATGGTCGGCTCCTGCAGTGAGCAGCTCATCGCGGCTGCCATACCCGAATAGAACTCCAATCGAATCAAGTCCTGTGGCTTTTGCCCCTTGGATGTCATATTTGCGGTCGCCTATCATCACTGCCTCGCTTTTATCCTTGATGCCGAGCGATGCCGTCACGTGGTCTATTACGTCAGCCTTGGTGTGCATCAGGCCTTCGTTGTCGCGCGCTCCGATGAAATCAAAATAGCGGCGCAACCCGAATCTGTCGAGCACCACATCGGTCATATCTATTGGTTTGGATGTGGCCAATGCGAGGATATAGCCCATCTCGCGCAACCGGTGCAGGCATTCGGCCGCGCCATCGTAGGGGGCATTCTCATATACCCCGATGCGCTCATAACGGTCATGGTAGATCTCGACTGCGCGGTGTGCGTCTTCTTCGCTGAAATTGTAGAATTCAATGAATGAATCCTCGAGTGGAGGACCGACGAAAGGATAGAGGGTGTCGAGGTCGCTGACCATTATCCCGAAGTGTTCCAACGCGTATGCTGCCGACCTCAATATGCCCGGCGCAGAATCTGTCAATGTGCCGTCTAGATCGAAGAGCAGATATCGGTAATGTTTCATCTTTTGTGCTTAGCGGTTGCTAAAATAGTGCAAATCTGTGTGCCGATAACAAATTTGGGCTACATTTGTGGTTGTAGCTGTCACGGTTTGGCGGACTGTGGCCGCAGCCAATGTGTTTGGGTATGAAAAAAGGCAGTAAAATAATCTTGTGGTCATCAGTTGCCATCGTTGCCATTGCCGGCATTTGTCTGGCAGGCGCACAGATGATGCTCGACTATGCCTTGCAACCGGAAAATGACGGGCAAGACATCGACGGTTCATATAAATATATGTATGACGAATATCCGTTTCTGCGGCCGTGGGTAGATAGCTTGCGTACAGAAGGAGCATTGCGCGACACATCTGTGGTGGTGGATGGCACGCGACTCCATGCTCTCTATGTCGCTGCACCATGCAAGACGACTGCTACGGCAGTGATTGTCCATGGCTATACGGACAATGCCGTGAGAATGCTCATGCTGGGACATCTCTACAATCATGAGTTGCGCTACAACGTTTTGCTGCCTGACCTGCGTTACAGCGGAGAGAGCGGCGGGGACAATTTCGGTATGGGATGGCATGACAGACTGGATGTGATGCGCTGGATGGATATTGCCGACGACCTGTTTGGCGGCGAGACACAAATGGTGGTGCACGGCATATCAATGGGCGCGGCAACGACCATGATGGTCTCAGGTGAGAGGCAGCAGCCCTATGTCAAGTGTTTCGTCGAGGATTGCGGATATACCGGCGTGTGGGATCAATTCTCGTATCAGTTGCATGAACAGTTTGGTTTGCCTGATTTCCCTTTGCTGTATATTGCAGACCGTCTGTGCGGATTAGAACACGGATGGACATTCCGCGAGGCGTCGGCATTGTCGCAGGTGAAAAAATGCCTCCTCCCGATGTTATTTATCCATGGCACGGCCGATGACTATGTGCCTACGTGGATGGTCTATGAGTTGTATGAAGCCAAACCGTTCCCCAAAGACATCTGGCTGGTACATGGCGCAGGGCACGCACGCAGCTATCATGATCATCGCGCAGAGTATGTCTGGCGTGTCAGAAACTTCGTAAACAAATATATAGACGTGTGCCGGTGACATGGCATCATGCCGGGCGTGACAGACGGCGCCATGATTGACCGGATATGCCATACATATTAATATTATAAAACTATGTAACATGGAACAACAACCTATCCTCAATGAACATAATAAGCAGGAGTATCCACCCATGCACACTTGCGAACACATTGTCAATCGGACAATGGACCGCCTGTATCATTGCGGACGTGCAGTCTCGGCGCATATCGAGCGCAAGAAGAGCAAACTGGACTATGCATTGCCTGCCGCGCTGACAGACGATCAGATAAGACAACTCGAGGAAACTGTCAATGAAGTCATCGACAGGCATCTCGATGTGACGGTCGAATATATGTCGATAGACAAGGCTGCTGCCGGCTTTGACCTTACCAGACTGCCGGGTGACGTCTCTGACACGGTGCGAGTAGTGCGTGTCGGGGACTATGATGAGTGCCTCTGTCTCGGGACACATGTCAGCAATACGTCAGAGATAGGTCACTTTAAGGTTACCACTTGCAGTTATGAGAATGGCATTTTTAGAATTAGATTTAAACTGATATGATGACAAGTGCTGCAATAAACTGCAGATACCCGAAGTTAAACATTATTAAATGCTTTGCTTACACCGTGTTGCATTATTACTTTTGATTCAAATATGGCAGGATATTGTCCATGTGACCAATATCCTGCCTCAAATGAATTAATGAAATGAAGAGGTTCAACCTACTGTTGGCGTTGATTTGCCTTGCTTTCTCTCTGGATACAGATGCCCAGTTGCTCCTGTCGCTCGACAGCTGCAGGGCTTTGGCTATGGAGAATAACAAGGATTTGAAAATTGCCGACGAGAAGATTAAAGCTGCAAAATTTGAGAAGAAAGCAGCTTTTACGAAATTTTTCCCTGCCATTGCTGCGAATGGCGCTTATATGTATAGCCAAAAAGAACTGTCATTGCTTAATGCAGACCAAAAGCTGGCAATAGGAAATATCGGACAAAAGCCTGCTCAAGCTATTAGTAATGCAATGACACAATTAGTGCAGCAGCATCCGGAACTGATGCAATATCTCGCACCACTTGCGGGAATGGACATAGCAGGACCACTCAATGAGGTCGGTGATGCGATAGTAGAAGCTTTCAGGACAGATACACGCAATGTCTTTGGAGCAGCAATCACATTGACACAACCGATTTTCACAGGTGGTAAAATAATAGCATACAATAAAATTACCAAATATGCCGAGCAGTTGGCAGCATTGCAGCACGACACTTCCATGCGCGATGTCATCCTGAGCATTGATCAGGCCTATTGGCAAGTCATTTCGCTTTCTTACAAACGTCAGCTTGCTGAGGGCTATCTCAACCTGCTGAATAAGATGAATGATGATGTCGAGAGGATGATAGCCGAGGGGGTGGCGACACAAGCTGACGGCCTATCGGTCAAAGTCAAACAGAATGAAGCCGAGATGGCTCTGACACAGGTCGATGACGGACTCACACTTTCTCGCATGGTGCTATGTCAGTTGTGCGGATTGGACCTTGATACAGACCTGCAGCTCGTCGATGAATTCAAGCAAGGGCAGGTCGAAGCTACAGATAAGCCTGAATTTGATGTAGATGAGGCGGTGGCTAACCGTCCGGAAATAAAGAGTTTGCAGCTGGCCGGTGATATCAGCCGCCAACAAGTCAATCTTGCCCGCGCAGAATTCCTGCCGACCCTGGCTGTCACCGGTGGGTATATGATGACCAATCCATCTCTGTTCAACGGATTCGAAAACCGTGTCCGTGGCATGTGGAGCGTAGGTGCTGTGGTTAGTATTCCATTATGCAATTGGGGAGGCGGTATATATAAGATGAAAGCTGCCAAGAGTAAAGCTCTCATCGCTGAATATACCCTTGATGATGCGCGTGAGAAAATACGCCTGCAAATCGCCCAAGCATCATTTAAAGTGGATGAATCGGCGAAAAAACTTGAGACAGCCAAGAAAAACCTTGAGAATGCGGATGAAAATCTCCGTTATGCCACTATAGGATTCAATGAAGGTGTTATCCCCGCCAGCAATACTCTGGAAGCTCAGGCTGCATGGCTGAAAGCAAATTCAGAGTATGTCGATGCCCAAATAGAGGTGAAAATGAATGACCTCTACCTTAACAAAGCTATCGGGACATTAATCAAATGAGAAAATCACATATATCAAATCGTTATGCAATCCAATAAGTCACAGACCAATAATATGCTCCTTGCTTTCGTTACATTGCTCGGAGTGATAGTTGTTGTTGCTTTAATCGGCTTTTTTATGCTTGGCAAAGATGATGAAATAATCCAAGGTCAAGCCGAGGTCTCCGAATACAGAATATCAGGGAAAGTGCCCGGGCGAATACTTGAGTACCGTGTCAAAGAAGGTGACACGGTGCGTAAAGGTGACACTCTGGTGATCATAGAGGCTCCCGAAGTGCAGGCAAAGATGATGCAGGCCGAGGCTGCCAAAGCTGCGGCGCAGGCGCAACAGCAAAAAGCATACAAAGGCGCACGTGCTGAGCAGATACAAGGTGCTTATGAATTATGGCAAAAAGCCAAGGCCGGCCTCGAAATAGCGCAAAAATCGCATGACCGTGTCAAACGTCTGTATGAACAAGGTGTGCTGCCTGCTCAGAAGTTTGATGAGGCAGCTGCCCAACTAAATGCCGCGGTGGCGACAGAAAGAGCTGCAAAGTCTCAATATGACATGGCGAAAAACGGTGCGGAGGCTGAGGATAAACTTGCCGCGACTGCCCTTGTCAATAGAGCAAAAGGGGCGGTGGCAGAAGTCGAATCGTATATAAAAGAGACAGTTCTGCTTGCTCCTGTTGATGGCGAGGTGAGTGAGGTCTTCCCCAAGGAGGGAGAATTAGTCGGCACTGGCGCGCCGATAATCAATCTCGCGCGACTCGATGACATGTGGGTGACGTTCAATGTCCGTGAAGATTTGCTCAAAGGGCTGACCATCGGTAAGATTGTCAAAGCCTATGTCCCTGCACTTGGCAGAGATGTCGATGTCCGGATTAACTATATGAAAGACATGGGTACTTATGCTGCGTGGAAAGCCACTAAGACAACCGGACAATATGATTTGAAGACTTTCGAGGTTCGTGGTGTCCCGACCGACACTGTGCAGGGTCTGAGGCCGGGAATGTCTGTAATATTGGATCAGAAATAAGCATTCGTTCTATCTATGATCAAAGACGCATTGATCCGGACTGCAAGGGTGATGTGCCGCGAATGCCGCAGGATGGTGTCGCGTCCTCTCTATCTGTTCTGCATGGTCATTGCTCCGTTGCTCACCTACGCACTCTTCACGACTATGATGGGCTCCGGATTGCCGACAGATATCCCGGTAGGTGTCGTCGATCAGGATAATACTTCAACGTCGCGGATGGTCGTCCGCAATCTCGATGCATTCCAGCAGACAGCCGTTGTGGCTCATTATCCGGATTTCCATGCTGCAAGGGTTGCACTTCAGAGGGGGGATATATATGGATTCTTTTACATACCCGGGGGGACTACAGATAAGGCCATAGGTGGACGGCAGCCCCGTGTCTCATTCTACACCAACAACACCTATCTCATTGCCGGTTCGTTGCTCTTCAGGGATATGAAGACAATGTCAGAATTGGCATCGGGTGCTGTGGCACGTGAGACTCTATATGCCAAGGGCTACACCGAGGCGCAGGCCATGGCAATATTGCAGCCAATCATCATTGACACTCATGCGCTCAACAACCCATGGCTCAACTATTCGGTCTATCTGTGCAACACTTTGCTCCCGGGGGTGCTGATGTTGCTGATATTCATGGTGACTGCCTATTCGATAGCCGTAGAAATCAAGGACGGGACAGCGCGTGATTTACTTCACTCCAATGGGGATTCGATCTATGTCGTACTGACAGGCAAACTGTTGCCTCAGACGATTGTGTTTTTTATTATGGCAATAGCCTACAATGTCTATCTGTATGGATACCTTCACTTCCCATGCAATAGTGGGATAGGACCGATGCTTTTGGCCTCGTTCCTTTTTGTTCTGGCATCTCAGGCCATGGGAATTTTCATGGTAGGCGTGTTCCCTACGCTACGGCTGTCGCTGAGTTTTGCATCAATATGGGGTGTAATATCATTTTCTATTTCCGGTTTTACATTTCCCGTTATGGCCATGCATCCCATGTTGCAGGCTTTGACCAATCTTTTCCCGCTGCGCCACTATTTCCTTATATATGTGGATCAGGCTCTCAACGGCTATGCAATGATTTATTCATGGCGTTCTTATGTGGCGTTGCTTTTATTCGTCCTTCTTCCGTTTTTGATTATCCGTAGGCTGAAGAAGGCATTATTGACCTATACTTATATCCCCTAAAGTGTACAAATGACCAGAGGCAGCAAGATAAGTTTCAAAGGCAAAGTCGTGCAGGGTGTGCATGACATGTTCCATGTTTGGAAAAAGGAGATGCGGAAGGTGTTCCATGACCAGGGCGTACTCATCTTTTTCCTGCTTGTCCCATTGGCTTATCCATTGCTTTATTCGTTCATATATAACAACGAAGTAGTCCGCGAAGTCCCGGCAATCGTCGTCGATGATTCTGACAGCGGGCTTAGCAGACGCTTTATCCGTATGGTTGATGCCACTGCTGACATAGCCATTGTCGCCAGATGTACAGATATGGATGAGGCCAAACGTATGTTGAGAGATGGCAAGGCATACGGCATATATTATTTCCCATCTGATTTCACGGACAAGCTCAGCCACATGGAACAATCACAGGTGAGCATATTCTGTGACATGAGCGGCTTGCTGTATTACAAAGCAATGCTGCTGTCTGCTACAGAGGTGTCCTTGAAGCTGAACGAGCGTATCAAAATAGCAAGAGCCGGTAATTTCACCGCAGAGCAGGATGAGGTGACGGCTATGCCAATAGAGTATGAGAGCGTGGCACTATTCAATCCACAGAATGGGTTTGCCAGTTTCCTCATTCCGGCAGTGCTGGTGCTCATTATCCAGCAGACCCTGTTGCTCGGAGTAGGGCTTTCGGTCGGCACTGACCGCGAGCGCAACCGTTTCAATGACCTTGTGCCGATCAGCCGCCACTACAATGGCACGCTGCGCATCGTCTTTGGCAAGGCACTGGCCTATCTCATGGTCTATGCTGTGGTGAGCATATATGTGCTGTGCGTCGTCCCGTGGATGTTCAGCCTGCCACAGGTGGGGCAGCCGGCTTCGTTCCTTGCATTCATGTTGCCATTGGTGCTGGCGTGCATTTTCTTTGCAATGACCCTGTCTGTCTTTGTTCGCAATCGTGAGACATGTATGTTGATTTTCGTCTTCACGTCAGTCCCATTACTGTTTTTGTCCGGCATATCATGGCCTGCATGTGCCATTCCCGACTTTTGGCGATGGTTCTCATACATATTCCCATCGACTTTCGGCATCCGTGGCTATGTGGCAATCAACAGCACGGGTGCGACTCTCGACGAGGTGAGTGCAGATTATGTCGCATTGTGGGTGCAGGCCGGCATTTATTTCGTCTTGGCGTGTGTGGCTTACAGGTGGCAGATAATCCGCAGCCGTCGCCATGCCATCGGCGATTACAAGCGTATCCGCAACATGGCCGGTTAGCCAAGCCTCATCGGTTGATAGGATGTCTTTTGTATTTCCCTAATGTCATGCCGTGCCGGTGCAGTGTGCCTCGGCTCTTTGCATAAGTTGTCTGTGGCTGCAATAATTGTCGTGGTGTCAATATCGGGACAGGGCTGTGTAAAAAGCAAGCGGTCGTGCATAGAAATATGCACGACCGCTTAATGTACACTGTCTGCTATTGCCGACAGATTGTCATTTGTTTGAGAGGATTTGCATGGTGTCTGTGGCTATCATCAGCTCTTCATCGGTCGGTATGACTACGACCTTGACCCGTGAAGCGGGAGTAGAGATGACACATTCCTCTCCACGGACCTTGTTGAGGTTGTCATCGATTTCCACGCCGAGGTAGCCCAGATTGTCGCACACCGCCTTTCGGCAGCTGGCTTGATTTTCGCCCACACCGCCTGTGAAGACGATCACATCGACCCCGTTCATCGCAGCTGTATAGGCTCCGATATATTTGGTGATGCGATAGTAGTACATTTTTTCGGCCAGTTGTGCACGGAGATTGCCTTCTTCGCTGGCAGCGCACAGCTCCCGCATGTCGCTTGACACTCCGGATACACCGAGCACACCGCTCTTCTTGTTGAGCAGGTCTGATACTCCGGCAGTGTCCAGATGCTCTTTGTCCATGATATAAGTGACGGCACCTGCGTCGATGTCTCCGCTTCGTGTGCCCATCATGAGTCCTTCGAGCGGTGTCAATCCCATGGATGTGTCAATGGACTTCCCGTTGAGTACGGCAGTTATCGAGCCTCCGTTGCCGATGTGGCAGGTGATGACCTTGGTGTTTTGTGGATTGATGCCGAGGAATTGGCAGACTCGCGCAGAGACATATCGGTGACTAGTCCCGTGGAAGCCGTAGCGACGGATGCCGTATTTGTCATAGAGCTCGTAGGGGATGGCGTAGAGATATGCATAGTCAGGCATCGTCTGGTGGAATGCTGTGTCGAATACGGCTACTTGCGGCACACCGGGCAGTATTTTGCTGATGGCATTTATGCCTTTCAGATTGGCCGGATTGTGCAGTGGTGCGAGGTCGTTGCATTCGATGACCATGTCGATTACGTTTTGGTCGATGAGTACCGAGCCGCTGAATTTCTCGCCGCCATGTACTACGCGGTGTCCTACGGCGTTGATTTCTTTGAGTGACTTGATGCATCCGTATTCAGCGTCTACCAATATCTCGAAGATGAATTCTATGCCTGCTGTGTGTTCTGCTATTTCACGTTCGATGATTTTTTTGCTGCCGTCAGGCAATGTGAATTTGATGAATGAGCCTTTGAGGCCTATTTTTTCGATGCCTCCCTGTGCGGCTATTGACTTGTCGCTCATCTCGAAGAGTTTGTATTTGATGGATGAGCTGCCGCAGTTCAATACTAATATTTTCATGGTCTGTCGTTGGTTTTGGTTGTTATCAATCTTTCTTTGCAGCTATTGCCTGATTGGCTGTGATGGCGATCATCTTGTAGACATCATCCACCGAGCAGCCTCTTGACAGGTCATTTACGGGGCGGGCTATACCTTGGAGGATAGGTCCGATGGCATCGGCGTTGCCCAATCGTTGAACAAGTTTGTAGGCGATGTTGCCGACTTCGAGGTTGGGCACTATGAGGACATTGGCATGTCCTGCCACGTCCGAGCCCGGTGCTTTGCTTGCCCCGACCGATGGGACGAGTGCAGCGTCTGCTTGGAGTTCGCCGTCTATTTTGATTGACGGGTCGAGTTGTTTGGCGAGTTTGGTTGCTTCCACCACTTTGTCCACTACCTCGTGGCTTGCCGAGCCTTTGGTCGAGAAGCTGAGCATGGCTACCTGCGGGTCTGTGAATCCGGCTACTGCTTTTGCCGTGCGTGCCGTGCAGACTGCGATTTCGGCGAGTTGTTTGGCATCGGGCACAGGTGTCACTGCCACGTCGCCCATGACGATGAGTCCGTCTACGCCATATTGTTTCTCATGGCTGATGACGAGCATTGCTCCTGAGACGCATGAGATGCCGGGTGATGTCTTGATGATTTGCAGTGCCGGACGTAGTACGTTGCCGGTGGTGTTGCGTGCGCCGGCCAGTTGTCCGTCGGCGTCCCCGCTTTTGATTATGAGGCAACCGAAGTAGAGCGGGTCAAGCACTTTGGCCTGTGCTTGCTCGATTGTCATGCCTTTGTGCTTGCGCAGTTCATAGAGGAGGTTGGCATATTCTTCTCTTTTGGGGCTGGTCGCCGGGTTGATGATGTTTGCTTTTCCGATGTTGGGCAACCAGCAATCTTTTGCCGTGGCCATGATTTTGTCATGGTCTCCCAGCAGTATGATGTCTGCGACCTTCTCGGCCAATGCCCTGTCGGCTGCGCGGAGGGTCCTCTCTTCATCGCCTTCGGGCAGTACTATCCTTTGAGGATTAGCTTTAGCACGCTCAATGATGTCATTTATCAAGTCCATTGCTGTCGTTGTTTTGTTTGTGATTTTTGTTACCTATGATGCAAAGGTAATTATAATATGCTACGGGTGTCATCGCTGCGTCATTTCTTTTTTATGGCAAAAGTCCGGGATGCCGACAAAAAGATATTGTATGTGAGATGTGCCGGCATACGGTGATTCTGCCGTTGGCATACGGTGTTTTTGCCAATACCATCGTATGCCGCAGATTCACCGGCCGGGGGCGGGAATATTGATTGAGGATGTAAGGGGTATTGGCATTTGGCTTTCTTTTTTGACGTGTTATGTGCCGTGTGCGTGACATTTTGGACTGTGGGGGAGGGGACGGGATTTTTAATATGGCGTTTACGGGAGTGACATGAGAAATATTTGTTATTTTTACACATTCATTGAATATTATGTGTTTTATAATTTAATAAATCAGAAATGAAAAGGATGAAAACCCTTTTGTCTGCCACTCTCGCCGCGACATTCCTCCTGACCCATGCATTGCAGGCTCAGAACAGGACGGAGAGATTGCTCGAAGACGGGTGGCGTTTCACTCGGGAAGTCCCCGGGGATGATGAGATGAAGTTTGTGACGGCCGGCTATGACGACGGCGATTGGCAGCAGGTGACCGTGCCGCACGATTGGGCCATCTATGGCCCTTTCAGCAGCCGCAACGATATGCAGAATGTAGCTATCCTGCAGGACGGCCAGACCGAGGCCACGGAACATGCCGGACGCACCGGCGGATTGCCGTTTGTCGGGGTGGGATGGTACAGGCTTGACTTCTCAGTCCCCGAGTTTGGCGATGGCAAGAAGGCATACATCGTCTTTGACGGTGCGATGAGCCATGCCGAAATCTATGTCAATGGCGAGAAGGCCTGCTCATGGCCCTACGGCTACAATTCGTTCTATTTTGATGCTACACCGTTTCTCAAACCCGGGCAGGACAACCTCATGGCCGTCAGGCTTGAGAACTTGCCGGAGTCATCACGGTGGTATCCGGGCGCAGGCATCTACCGCAACGTCCATCTCATAGTGACCGATGACGTGCACGTCCCTGTCTGGGGGACACGTGTCACGACCCCGGTGGTGGAGAATGGCTATGCCAAAGTCCGTCTGGAGACATCTGTGGACTATCCGCAAGGCATGAAACCATCGTCGCTGTCCATCACTACCGCCATCGTCGCCCCCAATGGGGACGTTGTCGCTACGGGCGAGAAAGTGCTGACGCAGTATGACAACGATACATTCGAGCAGGAATTCGTCGTCGAGGCCCCAGAGCTCTGGTCGCCGGATGCCCCCAATCTTTACAAAGCAGTGTCGCGCATATATGCCGATGGCGTGCAGAAGGACGAGTACAAGACGACATTCGGCATACGTACATTCGAGGTCGTGCCCGACAAGGGCTTCTATCTCAACGGCGAGCTTACCAAGTTTCGCGGCGTGTGTATGCACCATGACCTCGGCCCACTCGGTGCAGCCGTCAATATGGCCGCCGTCAAACGCCAGATGCGTATCCTCAAAGAGATGGGATGCAACGCCATCCGCACCTCGCACAATATGCCTGCCCCCGAGGTCGTACAGGCCGCTGACGAGATGGGCATGATGCTCATGGTCGAGTCATTTGACGAATGGAAGACACCCAAATGCCAGAACGGCTACAACCTGCTGTTTGACGAGTGGGCGGAAAAAGACCTTGTGAACCTCATAAGGCACTTCCGCAACAATCCCAGCGTGATCATGTGGTGCATAGGCAACGAGGTGCCCGATCAAGGTACATACCAAGGAGCCAAACTGTCGCGCTTCCTGCAAGACATCTGTCATCGCGAGGACCCGACACGTCTGGTCACACAGGGAATGGACAACCCCGATGCCGTCGTCAATAACAATATGGCAGCCGTCATGGATGTGGCCGGATTCAATTACCGCCCGTTCAAATACCAGATCAATTACGACAAAATCCCCCAGCAGATAATACTCGGCAGTGAGACAGCCTCGACGCTGAGCTCACGCGGTGTCTACAAATTCCCCGTCGAGAGGCTCTCCATGAAGCGTTACGATGACCATCAGGCATCGTCCTACGACGTGGAACACTGCGGATGGTCCAATCTCCCCGAGGATGACTGGATATGGCACGATGACAAAGACTTCTGCATAGGCGAATTTGTGTGGACTGGTTTCGACTACATAGGCGAACCCACCCCTTACTATTCGGATTGGCCGAGCCATACATCACTCTTCGGAATTGTCGATTTGGCAGGTATCCCCAAGGACAGATTCTACTTGTACCGCAGCCATTGGTTGCCCGAAGAGGAGACATTGCACATACTCCCGCACTGGAACTGGGAAGGCCGCGAAGGAGAAGTCACACCCATATTCGTTTACACAAACTACCCATCGGCCGAATTGTTCATAAACGGAAAGAGCCAAGGCCGCCGGACCAAGGACATGAGCGTGAATCTCGAAGCCACGGCAAATCCCGAGAGCGAAAAATCCTTTGAACGCCAGAAACGCTACCGCCTGATGTGGATGGACACCAAGTACGAACCCGGGACGTTCAAGGTCGTAGCTTACGACAAGAACGGTAAGGCCGTGGCCGAGGCTGAGATG
>DWUP01000159.1 GCA_020012075.1 Candidatus Avibacteroides avistercoris | reverse complement strand
ATATTATATTTATGGTGTAAGCCCGCCCAGACCATGCATCAACATTCGGGGTCAAACACCGGACTGCATCCAACCGATGTGACTTCGACGCATGGCATACATAAAAACCAACCATTCAGTCGTTATATATTTATTAAGGTAGTATCTTTGTCCCCCAAACTGAACAATCATCCCGATATGACAGAATATAGCAATACAGACAATAATGAAATAAAGAAAAGTCTGAATTTCATTGAACAAGAGATTGAGAAAGACCTCGCGCAAGGCAAGAACGGTTCACGCATACAGACCCGTTTCCCGCCCGAGCCCAACGGATACCTGCATATCGGCCATGCCAAAGCCTTTTGTCTTGACTTCGGTGTAGCCGAGGAATATGGCGGTGTCTGCAACCTCCGCTTCGACGACACCAATCCCGTCAAGGAAGACACCGAATATGTCGAGTCTATCATGGAAGACATACAGTGGCTGGGATACCACTGGGCCAATGTCTACTATGCATCCGACTATTTCCAGCAGCTGTGGGACTTTGCAGTCAGGCTTATCAAGGAAGGCAAAGCCTACGTCGATGAGCAGACTTCTGAGCAGATAGCCGAGCAAAAAGGCACACCCACACGTCCCGGAGTCGAGAGCCCCTATCGCAACCGTCCGGTGGAGGAAAGCCTCGAGTTGTTTGAGAAGATGAATTCAGGCGAAATCCCCGAAGGTGCGATGGTATTGCGTGCCAAAATCGATATGGCCAATCCCAACATGCACTTCCGTGATCCCATCATCTACAGGATAATACATCACCCGCACCACCGCACCGGCACGAAGTGGAAAGTCTATCCCATGTATGATTTCGCGCATGGCCAGAGTGACTACTTCGAGGGGGTGACACACTCATTATGCACACTGGAGTTCACGGTGCACCGCCCGCTCTATGACTACTTCATAGACGAATTGAAAGATGGTAAAGACCTCGACGACAATCGCCCACGCCAGATAGAGTTCAACCGCCTCAATCTGACCTACACCGTGATGAGCAAGCGCAAGCTGCTCGCATTGGTCAAGGAGGGGCTCGTTGCCGGATGGGACGATCCGCGGATGCCTACACTCTGCGGCCTGCGTCGTCGCGGCTATACCCCCGAGGCTATCAAAAACTTCATCTCGATGATCGGCTACACCAAGTTTGAGGCACTCAACGACATCTCGATGCTCGAAGCCGCATGCCGTGAGGACCTCAACAAGCGGGCTACGCGCGTCTCGGCAGTACTGCACCCAGTCAAGCTGGTGATAACCAACTATCCAGAAGGGCAGGTCGAGATGCTCGAAGCGATAGACAATCCCGAAGACGAAAATTCAAAGTCCCACACCATCGAGTTCACACGCAATCTGTGGATCGAGCGTGAAGACTTCATGGAGAACGCACCTAAGAAATATTTCCGCATGACCCCGGGACAGGAAGTGCGTCTCAAGAACGCCTATATCGTCAAATGCACCGGTTGCGTCAAGGATGCCGAAGGCAATGTCACCGAAGTCCATTGCACATACGACCCTGCGACCCGCAGCGGTATGCCGGAGAGCGCACGCAAAGTCAAAGGCACACTGCACTGGGTCAGCTGTGACTATGCCGTTCAGGCCGAAGTGCGCCTCTACGACCGGCTCTTCAGTGTGGAAAACCCGGGAGAAGAAAAGGACAAAGACTTCCGCGAGCTGCTCAACCCCGACTCACTTACCGTATTAGACCAATGCTACGTCGAGCGCTACGCCGCAGGCTTCAGCCCACTCGACCACCTGCAATTCCAGCGCATAGGTTATTTTACCCCCGACAAAGACAGCACCGAGGGACATCCCGTCTTCAACCGCACAGTGTCGCTCAAAGACACATGGAGCAAAATCAACAAATAGGCCGACATCAGAGGAGGAACACATGCTGATATACAACACGACATACCACGTCGAAGAAAGCGATGCACGCAACTTCCTGATATGGCTCACCGAACGTTACATCCCGGCGGTACTGTCCTCCGGGATGCTGCGTTCGCCCAAGCTGTCAGACGTGCTCAGCCACAATGAGCCCGGCTCAAAGACCTACACACTGCAATGGGAGGTAGACGACAGCAGGACGCTGCACCAATGGCACACCAAGCAGGGATGCGGGCTCAACGAGGAACTGCTGCGGGCATTCAAAAACAAAGTAGTCGGATTCCCCACCCTGCTCGAAAGCATAGAATTGCCGCAATATGATTAAGGACAAGGTCATACTCGGCATCGACCCCGGAACGGTCATCATGGGCTATGGCATCATCCACATCACCGACAACAAGCCGCAAGTCGTCACAATCGGTGTAATCGAACTGGGCAAATACCCCAACCATTACATGAAACTCAAGAAAATCTATGAGCGTGTGCAGTGGATCATCGACGCCTACCACCCGGACGAACTGGCCATCGAAGCCCCTTTCTACGGCAAAAACGTGCAATCAATGCTCAAGCTCGGCAGAGCACAGGGAGTCGCCATGGCGGCAGCACTCAACCGCGACATACCGATAACCGAATACGCACCTCTCAAAATAAAGATGGCAATCACCGGCAATGGACAAGCGAGCAAAGAACAGGTCGCCAATATGCTCAAACACATCTTCCATCTATCCGAGGACATGATGCTCCCACAACTCGATGCCACCGACGGACTGGCAGCAGCCTATTGCCACTATCTCCAGTCCAACAGACCCAAAGCGGACAAAGAATATCGCGACTGGAACGATTTCATCGCCCGCAACAAATCGAGGATAATCAAATGAGACTGCGACGGCGCGACATCATCCCACTGCTGCTCTTCGCCTATGTGACGCTCATGGCAGCCTTATCCCTGCCCGGCAATGATGCCATCCCCACTGCCGACAAGGTCATCGTGGTCATCATCTCATACACTTTCGTAGCATTGCTATATTTCGTGCTCAGACGCATACGCCGGTGACATCTGATGCCACAGCCATGGCATTGTACCCCACGACAAGAAACATTGTATGCCAGCCGGCAAAACATCTGACCCCACAGGCAGCGGCATCAGATGCTATTGCACCGTGCGTCATAGCGCCCACGCGACACGCTGCCATACCACCGCCACAGACAGCTGTCACAATTAACGGAAGTATAGGACAGTCAGACGACAACATTGCAATGACAAACAAAAAATATGATTAAATTTGCAGCAATATATCACATCATTTAATATCAGCACAATAAATAATGGGACTGTTTTCCAAACTCAAAAAGAAAAAAGAAGCCGATGAAGAACCCGTAAAAAAGGGTGTCGAGGACTTCATGAACTTCGTCAGGATATATCTCCAAGCAACAATTGCGGCCAACCTCGGTATAACCAACATCAAACTGATGCCCGACTTGGCAATGTTCAAACGCACCCTTAAAATCCCCACCGCCAACAACAAGCTGGGAGTCGCCGAGCGCGCCCGCGCACGCAAGATAATGCAGGCAGAATATGGCATAGGCGACATCTTCTTTACAGAGTTGGATGCGTCAATCAAAAAAGGGTGCAAGTCACAGGCCGCCATCCAAGGCTACAGCCTCAAGATACAGGACTACCTCGGCAACCTGCTGACACTCGTCACGTCACTTCTGAAATGGAAAATGCAAGTGCCAAGTTTCATGAAAGGCACATTGCGGCGCATGGTGGCCGAAAGCATCAACAAGATAATGACCAAACCCGACTGGAAGAAACCCGAAGTGGCGGCTGCATCATTCAACTTGCGCAAACAGGTCGCCTCACTGGGCTTCAGCGAAGAATGGATGACCGAATTCATGTTCAACATCATCATCCTCGCCAAGAAGGAAAAACGCAAGAAAGAGGAAATCTGAGCCAAGCAGCCGGACAGCCTTTATCCACAATGCTACACAGAAGAGGACCATGCACATCATATTGGGTGATTACAACAATCTCGAGATAGTCAAACGCGTCAGTTTCGGGCTTTATCTCGATGGAGATGAAGACGGCGAAATACTGCTCCCCGCCAGATACGTGCCCGACGGGTATGACATAGGCGACATCATCAAAGTGTTCGTCTATCTCGACAACGAGGAGCGGCTCGTGGCCACGACAGAAGAGCCTCTGGCCAAGGTAGGAGATTTCGCCTTACTGCGTGTGGCATGGACCAATGACTACGGTGCATTCCTCGATTGGGGACTGCTCAAAGACCTTTTTGTCCCATTCTCAGAGCAGGAAGGCAAAATGGTCAAAGGCAACAGCTACCTTGTCTATGTCACTATCGACAGGAAAAGCTACCGCATATATGCCTCGGCAAGGCTGGACAAATTCCTCAGCCGCACAAAACCACCATACGAAACCGACGAAGAAGTGGACATCATCGTGTGGCGGCGCACCGACCTCGGGTGGAAAGTGATAGTCAATGGCAACCATTCGGGTCTTGTATTTGCCAACGAAGTATTCCGCGACCTCAAGACAGGAGACAGGCTGAAAGGATATGTCAAGAGGGTACGCACAGACGGTAAAATCGACATCGCCCTGCAAAGGCACGGCGTCGCTGGCGATGACGACTCTTCCATGCGCCTGCTCTCGGCAATAGAAGCACAAAGAGGATTCCTGCCACTCAATGACAATTCATCACCGGATGAAATCTATTCGATGCTCGGGATGAGTAAAAAGGCATTCAAGCGCGCAGCGGGCAAACTCTACAAGCAAAGACTCATCATCATAGACGACGACGGATTGAGACTGGCAGCCAGACGCCCGGACAAACAGATAAAAATCAAAGAAAGATAACGAAACATTTTGCTATCTCAATCTTGTTTGATTAATTTGTAACACAATTGAAAAGCAATATTTATTAAACTTAATTTGTATCATGAACACAAATATGGAAAAGCCTTATGTCGTAGGCATAGACATAGGTGGGACAAATACAGTGTTTGGCATTGTAGACGCGAGAGGATCCATCTTGTGCAGTTCATCAATTAAGACGCAAGCATACGATGATGTAAACAAATATGCTGACGCCGTTTGTGAAAATCTCCTTCCACTCATCGATTCAGTCGGTGGAAAAGACAAAATCAAAGGTATCGGTGTAGGAGCTCCCAACGGCAATTACTACAACGGCACAATAGAGTTTGCCCCTAACCTCCCGTGGAAAGGCATCATCAGATTGGCTGACATGATCGAAGAGAGGGTACAAATCCCTACGGCACTCACCAATGATGCCAATGCTGCAGCTATAGGCGAAATGACTTATGGCGTTGCCAGAGGAATGAAAGATTTCATCATGATCACGCTTGGCACGGGTGTCGGCAGCGGAATAGTCATCAATGGCCAGATGGTCTACGGGCATGACGGCTTCGCAGGTGAATTGGGACACACCATAATCCGCCGTGGCGGGCGTCCATGCGGATGTGGCCGCAGGGGATGTCTGGAGACCTATTGTTCTGCCACGGGCGTAGCAAGGACAGCAAGAGAATTCCTTGCAGAGAGGACTGACGAGAGTTTGCTGCGCCAAATACCCGTTGAAGAAATCACATCAAAGGATGTCTATGAAGCTGCCGTCAAAGGTGACAAGCTGGCAAAAGATATCTTTGACTTCACAGGAGAAATACTCGGAGAGTCTTTGGCCGATGCTATTGCATTCTCAAGCCCAGAGGCAATAGTCCTGTTTGGAGGGCTCGCCAAATCCGGCGACTTCCTTATGAAGCCTTTGCTCAAATCTTTGGATGAGAATGTCCTCAACATATATAAAGGCAAGACCAGAGTATTGGTTTCAGAACTCAAGGATTCTGATGCTGCCGTCCTCGGTGCCAGTGCATTGGGCTGGGAGTTAAAAGATTTGAAATAAGACACGAGACTGCGTGTTAGAAAAGACAGCGGGGATTTGGTCGGGCCAAATCCCCGCTGTCTTTGATATCCATTGTCACAACTCACATCTGATTACACAGATTTATTGCCACACAGCCTACCATAGCCGCCGTCTCAGTCCTGAGACGGGAATTGCCGAGGCTCACCGGCTCATATCCCGCAGCGATAGCGTGCGACACTTCATCTTCGCTGAAGTCGCCCTCAGGCCCGATTAGCAGCACGACATCCTCGCCATGCCGCAGCGTCGCCGTGAGAAACTCCTTATGACCATCATGACAGTGTGCTATCATGCGCCTGCCGGGCAATGACCTTGCAATGAAGTCTTCATAATCTGTCATCTCGTTTAGTATGGGCTTAACAGCCTTATGCGATTGTTTCATGGCCGAAACGACAATCCTCTCCACTCGGTCAAGCTTGACAACACGACGCTCAGAATAACGGCAATTGACGAATGTCAGTTCATCAAAACCGATTTCGGTCATCTTTTCGACCATCCATTCTATACGCTCCATGTTTTTGGTCGGTGCCACTGCGATATGGATATGGTTTGTCCACGGCTTTACCCAGCCGATACGTTCTGCGACATCAGCATGGCAACGTTTGCCAATAGTGGATGAAATGCGTGCTTTGTAGAAGTGTCCGCGACCGTCGGTCACCTCGATTTCGTCACCGATGCCGTACCTCAACACCCTGAGGCAATGGGCAGATTCATCCTCAGGCAATTCGTTTGTTGATTCAAAGTCAGGGGAATAGAAAATACGCCTGTCCATTTCAGTCATTCATTCGGTTTGTTTTCGGCATTTGCCGACAGTTCTTTGATGATATCACGCAATTTTGCAGCCGTCTCATAGTCCTCGGCGGCGACAGCCTCCTCGAGTTTTTTATTCATCCTTTCGATCTCTTCACTCACTGTGCGATGCCTTGCGCGGTTGATGTCAGGGACGATATTCTCAGACTCGACGATGGAATCGAGCGCATATATCGGGCAAGAGAAGTGCAGGGCAAGTGCTATGGCATCGGCAGCCTTACATTCGACAGTGATGCCCCTGTCATAGACCAGATTGGCATAAAACGTACCCTTATGCACTGAGATTATCACCACCTCGGTCAGCGTATCACCCGAAGCCTTGATATAATCGGCAAAGGCGTCATGCACCAGCGGACGCACGACTTTGACGTTTTGCATTACGGCGACCACTGCCTGTGCCTCTGTCTCGTTGGCCAGGATCGGGAAATACCTCGTCCCGTCCTTCTCCCCCATAATCAATGCGAATATCCTCGCATTGTTTTGCGCCCCGGCGACACTCAGCAATTTCAGTTCTACCTTCTTTTCCATGACACATTCTGATTTTATTGTTTTACAGGCGTCCTGTCATGCTTGTATCTGAATAACACGGCAAAAGCGATGGCCACCACCAGCGCGTAGGCCGCAAAGATAAACCACACGTGCGACCATTGTTCGTTCTGTGGCAAGCTGCTATCCATGTCGATATACGAATTGACGACGGCTTGCGCCCCGAGCGTGCCGACCGTCGCCCCGACGCCATTGGTCATCAGGATAAAGATGCCCTGTGCACTCGACCGCATCGAAGTCGTCGTCTCTTTGTCAATAAACAATGAGCCGGATATGTTGAAGAAATCGAAAGCGACTCCATATACCAGCATCGACAGGACAAACATCCACACCCCGTCACCCGGGTCGCCAAGCCCGAAAAGGCCGAACCGCAACACCCAAGCCACCATGGCTATGAGCATCACCGTCTTTATGCCATAACGTTTGAGAAAGAACGGTATCATCAATATGCACAGAGCCTCGGACGCCTGGGATAAGGAAATCAATATGTTGGAATGTTGCACACCGAAGGTATCGGCATACTCGGGCACCGACTTGAAACTGTCGAGAAACGGATTGGCATAACCGTTGGTGATCTGGAGCGAAGCCCCGAGGAGCACCGAGAAGATGAAAAACAGCGCAATCTTGCGACGCTTGAACAGTGTGAAAGCCTTCAACCCGAGCGCTTCGGCAAGGCTCTTGCTCCTGCCGCCCGACGTAACCGGGCATGGTGGCAAGGTAAAACTGTAAGCGAAAAGCAGCAAGCCCAGCAGACCCGACACGACAAACTGCATCGCGGTGTCCTGAAAGCCCGTCAAGTCCACGACCCACATCGAGCAGATGAAACCGATTGTCCCGAAAGTGCGGATGGGCGGGAAAGCCTTGACCGAGTCCAGATGCACGCGGTCGAGAGCAGTGTAGGCCACCGAATTGGCCAGCCCCAGCGTGGGCATATAAAACGCCACGCTCAGCGAATAGAGCGCAAACAGCGGTGCAAACTCGACACCGGTGATGCCTGAGGCCAGACCGTAGACACCCGCCGCAATCATCAACAGCCCTGACAGCAGATGGCAGTAGCCCAGCAGCCGTTGCGCCGGCACCCATCGGTCGGCCACGATGCCCATGACGGCAGGCATGAAGAGAGAGACTATCCCCTGCATGGCATAGAACCACCCTATCACATCACCCAGGCCTGCACCACCGAGATAACGTCCCATCGATGTCAGATAAGCCCCCCAGACGGCAAACTGGAGGAAATTCATCACTATCAATCTATTTCTCATGTCCATTTTTACTGCATTTTTTGAAAAACAAAGCTAAAGTACAAATTATTGCTTACCGTTGCGACACATCGCTGAAGTTTTGCTCGCCGCGCATCATGATTGGCACACTCAGGCTCCCCGCCTGATGGCATCTCAGCGCCATACTACCCGTAAGGCTGCGGCACCGGTTGCAACTCCACTCTGCGCCTGATGCAATCTATATTCAACGTCGGTGAATATATGTTTACCGACGATATCTATATATTCAACGACGTTAAATATAGATTCAACGTCGTCAAATAGAGATTATGTGCCGGGGTGTGGGAAATGTGGCACGGCATCGGCAGGAATTTCACCTTATATATATGTAAGCCATGCCGGCCGTTGTCCGTAAAAATGGTAAGTTTAACCGTGATAAGTGTTACACCATGCGGCGGCCATTGCCTATTTTTGCATCGTGAAAGGACGTCGGCCGATGTGATGGCCTCAGGCGCACCGAGACGCGAAATCAAACTTTAACAAAACAATATCAGCATGTTGAGAAAAATAAGGTTAGTATTAGCATTGATTTTCTTTGTCATGACGACGCTGCTGTTCCTTGACTTCACGGGGACAATCCATGCGTGGTTCGGATGGATGGCAAAGATTCAGTTTGTCCCGGCGGTGATGGCCGTCAATGCGGGCGTAGTCATCGCACTCGTCTTGCTGACATTGCTCGTGGGACGTGTCTATTGCTCGGTCATCTGCCCTATGGGTGTCTTTCAGGATATAGTGGGCTGGCTGGGCAAACGCAGCAAGCGCAACCGCTACACTCCGTCGGCCGCCAAGACTTGGCTGCGGTGGACGGTGCTGGCGCTATTCGTCATCGCCATGCTGGCGGGCATCGGTTCGTTTGTGGCTCTCATCTCGCCTTACAGTTCCTACGGACGCATCGCTTCCAACCTCTTTGCCCCACTCTATGGATGGTGCAACAATCTGATGGCTTACTTCGCCGAGCGTGCCGACAGCTATACATTCTACGCGACATCGGTCTGGCTCAAAAGCCTGCCTACGCTGATTATCGCAGTCGTGACGTTCGTCGTCATCGCATTTCTGGCATGGCGCAACGGCAGGACCTATTGCAACACTGTCTGCCCGGTCGGCACTGTGCTGGGGTTTCTGGCTAAGTATTCGTGGTTAAAACCTGTCATCGACACCGACAAGTGTGTGAACTGCCATCTCTGTGAACGCAACTGCAAGGCGGCATGTATCGACATCAAGACACACAGCATAGACTACAGCCGGTGTGTGTCGTGCATGGACTGCATCGACAAGTGCCACAAGTCGGCCATCAGCTTCACACACCGCCGCCCGGCCACCACTGCCGGCGCAGGTGATGACAGTAGGCAGAAGGGTGACAAGACCGACGTGTCGAGGAGAAACTTCCTGACCACCACTGCCCTGCTCGCCACCACGGCTACGCTCAAGGCACAGGAAAAGAAAGTAGACGGAGGACTGGCTGTCATCGAAGACAAGGTGGCTCCGCACAGGGATATGTCCATAGTGCCTCCCGGGGCAGAGAGCAGCCGCAACTTCTACCAGCACTGCACGGGGTGTCAATTGTGCGTGTCTGTCTGCCCAAACGAAGTGCTGCGCCCTTCGACACGGCTCGACCGCCTCATGCAACCCGAGATGTCCTACGAGCGGGGCTACTGCCGTCCCGAATGTACACGTTGCTCTGACGTCTGCCCCACCGGGGCAATCAAGCCAATCACAGTGCCGGACAAGTCGGCAACCCAGATAGGACACGCCGTGTGGGTAAAGGCCAACTGCGTCCCACTGACTGACGGCGTGGAATGTGGCAACTGCGCACGACATTGCCCGACAGGAGCTATACAGATGATACCATCGGTGCCGGGTGACCCTGCTTCGCCAAAGATACCAGCTGTCAATGCCGAGCGATGCATCGGCTGCGGAGCGTGCGAAAACCTCTGCCCCGCACGTCCATTCAGCGCCATCTATGTCGAGGGATATGAGAAGCATCGCGAGTTTTGACATATTAATGCACAACCAACCAAACCAACAAGCAAATGACAGATAATAACAATAATAAGAAGTTGTCCCGCCGTGCTTTCCTCAAGGTCGCAGGAGCGGCCGGACTTGCCACAGCCGGACTCGCATCATGCACCGGCACCGGCAACGGCACTACCGCCACACAGCCATCTCTGGGTGAAGGCAGCATGACCTATCGCACCAACCCGACGACACATGACAAAGTCTCACTGCTCGGCTTCGGCATGATGCGCCTGCCATCGGTCAGCGGCAGGAGTGCCCGCGAAGGGAACGATGATGTCGATCAAGAGATGGTAAACGAACTGGTGGACTATGCTTTGGCCCACGGCGTGAATTATTTCGACACGTCACCGGCTTACTGCCGCGGGCAGTCTGAACGTGCCACAGGCATAGCATTGAGCCGTCACCCGCGTGACAAATATTTCATAGCTACCAAACTGTCAAACTTCGCTCCATCGACATGGAGTCGTGAGGCTTCGATAGCCATGTACCACAATTCGCTCAAGGAACTCCGCACAGACTACATCGACTATCTGTTGCTGCATGGCGTGGGGATGGGTAGCGGAATGCCGGAGTTTGAAGAGCGGTATATTAATAATGGTGTACTCGACT
>DWUP01000015.1 GCA_020012075.1 Candidatus Avibacteroides avistercoris | reverse complement strand
ATTGTGATGGGCACACCGCCTGCTATCCATTGGTCAGCCGGGGCGGTAGTGTTCTGCACGAGGGCCATATAGCCGGTCTTGCCGTTGGCAATCAATTGTGATGCGGTCAGGCCGAGTGAGTAGCAATAGTCAGCATCAAAGTTTGACGGAGTGGCGCAGCGGCCTTCATATCCGAAGAAGTGGTGCAGGGGCGAGAATTTGCCGTTGTATTTGCCTTGCTCTTTCCACTCTGCCAGTTTCTTTCCCACCATTTCTGACAGCAGTTTCTCTGTTTCGATGAGTGACACCTGTACGTTGCCGTGCGGGTCTCTGTCGAGTGACAACTGGCGTGCCACTGCTTCGGGCAGGCTGGCATATATCTCGGCATTTTCTTTTGAGAGCTTGGAGATGATATATTCTCTCTGTTGTGACTTCTTGATCATTGCAAACTCTTTGTTGTCCGCGAGGAAGTCGTTGAGCTCTGCGATCAGCCGTTTCATGGCCGGTATAAATTCGATCAGTCCTTCGGGTATGAGCACTGTGCCGAAATTGTCGCCATTGGCAGCGCGTGCGGCAACGATTTCTGCTATATATGTCACGATGTCGTCGAGCGAGCGGTTGTTGGCTTCGATTTCCTCGGAGATGAGACAGATGTTGGGCTGTACTTGCAGTGCGCATTCGAGTGCGATGTGCGAAGCCGAACGGCCCATCAATTTGATGAAGTGCCAATATTTACGTGCCGAGTTACAATCGCGCTGGATGTTGCCGATGACCTCCGAATAGACCTTGCAGGCGGTGTCGAAGCCGAAAGAAGTCTCAATCATCGCGTTCTTGAGGTCGCCGTCGATGGTCTTCGGGCAACCGATTACCTGCACGCCGGCATTGATGGATTTGTAGTATTCGGCGAGCACACAGGCATTGGTGTTTGAGTCGTCGCCTCCGATGATTACGAGGGCTTTGATGTCGAGTTCTTTCAAAATCTCAAGACCCTTGTCGAATTGCTCTTTTTTCTCCAGTTTCGTGCGTCCCGATCCTATGATGTCAAATCCGCCGGTATTCCTGTATTCGTCGATGATGTCTGTTGTCAGCTCCATGTAATTGTGGTCGACGAGGCCGCCGGGTCCGAGGATAAAGCCGAAGAGGCGGCTTGCCGGGTTGAGTCTCTTGATGCCGTCAAACAGCCCTGAAATGACGTTGTGGCCGCCGGGGGCTTGCCCGCCTGACAGGATTACGCCCACGTTGATGGCCGGGTATTCGACCTTTTCGCCTGTTTCTTCAAAGTGTACGACTGGGATACCGTAGGTGTTGGGGAACAGCTTGCTGATTTCCTCCTGATCGGCGACAGATTGTGTCTTTTCTCCTTCGACAGCTTTTGCGAAGCCCTTCAGAGACTTCGGAGTCTTGGGCTGATACGAAGCCCTCGCTATTTGCAAAGCACTCTTAGTCATTGTTTTGATGTTTTAGTTTGTTTGTCAAATGTTTGTGCAAATTTCGCTCTTTTTCCTCAAAAATAAAAATCTTTATTAATGTGGTTTAGATACTTTATCATATTGCCGGTGAAACTCCTTGACGGCTTCTATGCCTTTGTCAAACATGTCGAGCTGCATATTCTCGTTGGGTGAGTGTATGGCGTTTGACTCCAGTCCGAAGCCCATCAGGATGGTCTTGACACCGAGCACCTGCTCGAATGTCGAGACTATGGGGATGCTGCCGCCGCGTCTGACGGCCAGCGGCTCTTTGCCGAATGCCTTGCGGAATGCGGCTTCGGCTGCCGGATAAGCCGGGTGGGTGATGGGGAAGAGGTAGCCTTCGCCTCCGTGGAGCGGTGTGATATCGACTTTGATGTAGTCTGGTGCGACAGACTTCACATAGTCGCACATGAGGCGTGAGATTTTTGTGTAGCTTTGGTTAGGCACGAGGCGGCAAGAGACTTTTGCGTATGCCTTTGATGGCAGGACTGTCTTGGCTCCCTCACCGGTGTAGCCGCCCCATATCCCGCACACGTCCAGTGACGGGCGGCAGCTGTTGCGCTCGATGGTCGAATAGCCGCGTTCGCCATGCACTTCGCTGATGCCTATGTTGGCTTTGTACTTCTCGATGTCAAACGGTATTTGTGCCAGCATCTCCCTTTCGCGCTGCGACATCTCTGTCACGTCGTCATAGAAGCCGGGGATGGTGATGCGCCCGTCGTCGTCGGTCATGCCGGCTATCAACTTGCAAAGTTCATTTATTGGGTTGGCCACAGCTCCGCCGAAATGCCCCGAATGTAGATCGCGGGCAGGGCCTGTCACCTCGATCTGCCAATAGGCGAGGCCTCTGAGGCCTGTCGTGATGGACGGCAGCTCCTTGTCGAGCATACTGGTGTCAGAGACGAGGATTATGTCGCACTTGAGTAAATCCTTGTGTTCGGTGCAGAATTTTTCCAATGACGGCGAGCCTATCTCTTCCTCGCCCTCGATGATAAACTTGACGTTGTGCTTCAGTTCTCTGGACTTGGCCAGTTGCTCGAAGGCTTTGAGTTGTATGAATGACTGTCCTTTGTCGTCATCCGCGCCGCGTGCCCACAGCCTGCCGTCTTTGATGACCGGTTCGAACGGGTCAGTGAGCCACAGGCCGATGGGGTCGGCAGGCATGACGTCATAGTGTCCGTAGACCAATACCGTGGGTGCTCCGGTGTCTATGATTCGTTCGGCATAGACCACCGGATTGCCGTCAGTAGGGATTACTTCGGCGCGTCCTGCACCTGCTTTGAGCAATATCTGTTGCCACAGTGATGCACATCTGGCCATGTCGGCCTTGTGTGTGTGGTCCGAGCTTACCGACGGGATGCGTATCAGGTCAAACAGGTCGGCATAGAATGTGTTGATGTCTTCTGTCATAGTCATTGGTGTCAGAGTTGTCTTGTCTTGTCGAGCAGGTAAAAGTCCAAGATGACGAGTGCGGCCATGGCTTCCACTACGGGGACGGCTCTCGGCAGCACGCACGGGTCATGCCGTCCATTGACCTTGAGGTCTACTTCCTCGCCGCGGTCATTGACGGTGTGCTGACTCTTTGAAATTGTGGCCGACGGCTTGAACACTACTCTGAAGAATATGTCCTGCCCGTTGCTTATGCCCCCCTGTATGCCGCCCGAGTGGTTGGTGCGTGTGGTGATATATCCGTGGTTGTTGTAGAATATGTCATTCTGCTCGGAACCCGTGAGCTCGATGCCGTCGAATCCGTCGCCATATTCGAAAGCCTTTGCTGCATTGATGCTCAGCATGGCATTGCCCAGCTGTGCGTGCAGCTTGTTGTAGACCGGTTCGCCGAGCCCTATGGGGCAATTCTTTATGACGCACGACACCGTGCCGCCTATCGTGTCGCCGGCTTCTTTTATCCCCTTGACATATTCGATCATTTGTTGTGCCACTGCCGGGTCGGGGCATCTGATGGCTGTGCTGTCTGTCAAGTCAAAATCCACCTTGCTGTAGTCCCGGCTCATCTTGACCGGGCCGACCTGTGAGGTGTAGGCATGTATCTCGATGCCCAGTTGCCGCAGGGCCATCTTTGCAAATGCTCCTGCCACGCACCGTGCCGATGTCTCGCGTGCTGACGACCTTCCGCCTCCGCGGTAATCGCGTATGCCGTATTTGAGCTGGTAGGTGTAGTCTGCATGTGACGGCCTGTAGACCGCCTTGATGCTCTCATAGTCTCCCGGACGTGCGTCTCTGTTCCACACGACGTATGCTATGGGCGCTCCTGTCGTCCTGCCGTTGAAGACGCCAGACAGTATCTCGACGTCATCTTTCTCGTTGCGTTGAGTGGTGATTTCCGATTGGCCGGGACGGCGGCGGCGCATTTCGCGCTCGATGAATGCTTCGTCAATCATTATTCCCGAGGGGAATCCGTCAAGGACTCCGCCGATACACTTGCCGTGCGACTCGCCGAAAGTGGTAAGTCTTATTAAGTTGCCGAAAGAGTTGAACATCTTGTTTCGATTTAAGTTACGACCCAAAGATAAGGAATATTCACTGCTTTCGCTACATAAATTGAATATAAAATTGCTCGCTGCCCGGCCTACGTGTCCCTCCGGCCGGTGTCTGTCGCACGGCATCGGGCGTCGGGCGTTCCTGCCCGGCATGTCGTTCCCCGTTTTTAGGCTGCAAATATATGTTTTTAGGTTAGAGATATATAGACGTTAGGTTGCAAATATATATTTTTAGTCTAAGTTTTTTCAGTAGCCCGGTGTGTCGTGGCGTCTGCTGTCCGGGGCAGCGGTGTCTTTCATCCGTTGGCAGGCTCCCGTTGCCGCATGTGTCGTGCAGGGCGGTTGAGCCCATGCAGTGGCAGTTTTTTTTATACATGGATTGGTGTTAGAACTTATTTTTCTACCTTTGCATACAATGCTTATATATGGAGTATTATAAATAGTGATTTATGGGATATAAGATTATCGTACTTGCAAAGCAAGTGCCCGACACACGAAATGTCGGAAAGGATGCGATGAATGCCGATGGCACTGTCAATAGGGCTGCCCTGCCGGCAATATTCAACCCCGAAGATTTGAATGCGCTGGAACTTGCCCTCAGCATAAAGGACAAATTCGAAGGCACAGTCGTCAAGATACTGACGATGGGACCTCCGCGTGCATCGGAAATCATCCGCGAGGGACTGTTCCGCGGTGCTGACGGCGGCTATCTGCTGACCGACCGCGCCTTTGCCGGTGCCGACACGCTTGCGACATCCTATGCGCTGGCCACAGCCATCAGGAAGATTGGCGGCTATGACCTCATCGTCTCGGGCCGTCAAGCCATCGATGGCGACACGGCGCAAGTGGGACCGCAGGTCGCCGAGAAACTCGGCTTGCCGCAAATCACCTACAGCGAGGAAGTGCTGTCGCTTGATGGCGACCACATCGTGGTGCGCCGCCACATAGACGGTGGCATCGAGGTCGTCGAGGGACGTCTGCCCTTGCTCCTCACGGTCAATAATTCGGCCGCACCGTGCAGACCGCGCAATGCAAAACTCGTGCAGAAATATAAATATGCCAAGAGCAAAAGCGAGACCGACGAAGCCGGAGGACGCTATGCCGGCTTTACTGCCGGGCGCGACTATCTGACCATCACCGAATGGGGCGTGGCGGATGTAGACGGCGACACCGCACAATGCGGCCTGTCAGGCTCGCCGACCAAGGTCAAGAAGGTGGAGAACATCATCTTTCAGGCCAAGGAAAGCAGGTCGATGACCGGCAGCGACGAAGATATTGAGAGCTTAATCGTAGAATTGATAAACAACCACACAATAGGATAAGTATGAACAACGTATTCGTGTATTGTGAATTTGACGGCACAGCGGTCGCCGATGTGAGCCTTGAACTGCTGACCAAGGGTAGGACACTGGCCAACAAATTGAATTGTAAGTTGGAGGCCGTAGTCATAGGCAGCGGGCTCGATGGAGTGGGTCGGGAGCTTTTCCCTTACGGAGTCGATGTCTTGCATACGTTTGATGATGTGAGGTTGTTCCCCTACACTTCGATACCGCACGCGGCAATCATTGTCAAACTTTTCAAGGAAGAGAAACCGCAGGTCTGCCTTATGGGCGCGACTGTCATAGGCCGAGACCTCGGACCGCGCGTGTCGTCGGCATTGCACAGCGGGCTTACTGCTGACTGTACACAGCTCGAGATCGGCTCGCACGAGGATAAGAAGTCGGGCAAGACTTATGACAACCTGCTCTACCAGATACGCCCCGCATTCGGCGGCAACATCGTGGCCACAATCGTCAATCCCGACCACAGGCCGCAGATGGCTACGGTCAGAGAGGGCGTGATGAAGAAGCAAATCGTCGACCAGAATTATCGTGGCGAGACCGTCAAGCATAATGCGGCCGACTATGTCACTGATGCAGACTTTGTGATCAACGTCATCGAGCGTCATGTTGAGAAGGCCAAACACAATCTCAAAGGATCGCCCATCGTGATAGCCGGCGGCTACGGCATGGGGTCAAAAGAGAATTTCGACATGCTCTATGAACTTGCCAGAGAATTGCACGGCGAGGTCGGAGCGAGTCGTGCGGCCGTCGATGCCGGTTTCTGTGAGCATGACCGCCAGATAGGGCAGACCGGAGTCACAGTACATCCTAAACTTTATATCGCCTGCGGCATTTCCGGCCAGATACAGCATATCGCGGGGATGCAGGATGCCGGCATTATCATCTCGATAAACAATGACCCCAATGCGCCGATCAATTCTATCGCCGACTATGTTATCAACGGCAATGTCGAGGATGTCGTGCCTAAATTAATCAAGTTCTATAAGAAGAATAGCAAGTAGGACAAGGACAAACCGAACAAAACAATTCAGCAATTATGGCAAATTTCTATTTAGATACACCGGAGCTGCGCCACTATCTGCATCATCCATTGATGCGTAGGATTGTCGAGCTCAAGGAAAGGAACTTCAAGGATAAGGATACGTATGACTATGCCCCGTTTGATTTCGAGGATGCCATGGACAGCTATGAGCGCGTCCTCCAGATCATCGGAGAGATTTGTGCCGACACGATAGCCCAGAATGCCGAAGGCGTAGACCACGAAGGTCCGGTGTGCAAGGACGGACGTGTCACCTATGCTCCCGGGACAAAGGCCAATCTTGACGCTGTCACCAAGGCCGGACTGATGGGAGTCGCCATGCCGCGCCGCTACGGCGGGCTCAATTTCCCCAACGTGCCTTATATGATGGCTGCCGACATGGTGAGCCGTGCCGATGCGGGTTTTGAGAATTTGTGGGGATTGCAGGACTGTGCGGAGACTCTCTATGAATTTGGCAACGAAGATCAACGCATGCGTTACATCCCGAGAATCTGCCGTGGTGAGACAATGTCCATGGACTTGACCGAGCCGGATGCCGGGTCAGACCTGCAATCGGTGATGCTGAAGGCCACCTATGACGAACAGAACGGCTGCTGGCGTCTGAACGGCGTGAAGAGGTTTATCACCAACGGCGACTCAGACATCCACCTTGTGCTCGCGAGGTCTGAGGAAGGCACCAAGGACGGTCGTGGACTCTCGATGTTCATCTATGACAAACGTGACGGAGGGGTCAATGTCCGCCGCATAGAGAACAAGATGGGCATCAAAGGCTCGCCGACTTGCGAACTGGTGTTCAAGAACGCCAAGGCCGAATTGTGCGGTGACCGCAAACTCGGCTTGATAAAATATGTGATGGCACTTATGAACGGAGCGCGCCTCGGTATTGCTGCCCAGTCGGTAGGTGTCTCGCAAGCGGCCTACAACGAGGCTATTGCTTATGCCAAAGACCGCAGGCAATTCGGCAAAGCCATTATCGAATTCCCCGCAGTCTATGAGATATTGTCGCTGATGAAAGCCAAGCTCGACGCTTCACGCTCGCTGCTCTATGAGACGACACGCTTCGTCGATATGTATAAGGCTCTGGACGACATTGCCAAAGAACGTAAGCTGACACCCGAGGAGAGGCAGGAACAGAAGCGTTACTCCAAACTCGCCGACAGCTTCACTCCGTTGGCGAAAGGACTTGGGAGCGAATTCGCGAACCAAAATGCTTATGATTGTATCCAGATACATGGTGGCTCAGGGTTCATGAAAGACTATGCCTGCGAGCGTATCTACCGTGATGCACGCATTACCTCTATATATGAAGGGACGACCCAGTTGCAGGTAGTGGCTGCCATACGCTATGTCACGACAGGTGCATATCTGGCACAAATCAGAGAGTATGAGGCAAGCGATGTGGATGAGAGCCTCCGCAGCCTGAAAGACCGTCTCGCACTCCTCACAGGCAAGTATGCCGAGGCCGTGGCACACGTCACAGATGCCAAGGATCAGGAGTTGCACGACATCTGCGCCCGCAAGCTGGTCGAGATGGCAGGCTATATCATAATGGCGCATCTCTTGCTGCAAGACGCCACCGTCTCACCTGATATGTTCAGAGACTCGGCCTTTGTCTTCACACGGTATGTCGAAGGCGAGGTGGAGAAGAACTATTCATACGTGATGGGCATCACCTCAGAGGATTTGGCGCACTACCGTAAGTGACCAATCATCGGCTATGGCCGCCGGCGGGTCTTCATGGCCTTCCGGCGGCTTTTGTCGTAAAAATAAATGCCGTGCTATTGCCAAACTGAAAATAATGCCTACCTTTGCACCCGGATAAGTCCTATACGGCCAGCTCCTTGGGAATCCTCCAGGGCTTGACCGCAGCAAAGGTACCAGGTCGTAGCGGCGCGATATAGTAAGCTTATCCACCCGCCTCTTTAGCTCAGTTGGTCAGAGCACGTGATTTGTAATCTCGGGGTCGTTGGTTCGAATCCGACAAGAGGCTCAGAAGTTTGCTGCACAGGATTATGCCTGATGCAGCAATTTTTTTATTCCCCGTCGTGAAATTCTCATACGTTAAAATCGGCGAAAGCGCCATATTATATGCCAAAAGACATATATTTGCCGCAAAATACCACCGATTATGAAACTTAAAGACCTCATTTTGCCGGCGTTTGTACTCCCCGTGCTGCTGTCATGCGGCGGAGGGCAGGCATCTGTCGCGCCTGATGCCGGGCCGGCCGACGCGGCATCGGCCGTCTATGACAATATCATGACGCGCCGCAGTGTCCGCAAGTATAAACCGCAGCCGGTCGAGCGTGCCAAGATGGATACCATCATCGAATGCGGCATCAATGCCCCCAACGGCCAGAACCGTCAGTCATACCAAGTGCGTGTGGTCGACAATCCCGACTTCATCAACGGTCTGACCGATGTCTATCTCGACTGCAATCCGGGGATGAAGTCTGACACGACGTTCAAAAACATGTTCCGCAATGCCCCGACAGTAGTATTCATAGCCGGCGATTCGACCTACGACATGGCGCCGATCGACTGTGGCTTGCTGGGCGGCAATATGGTGCTGTCGGCGTGGTCGATGGGCATCGGCTCGTGCTGCCTCGGCTCACCTGTCAGGTTTATGCAGGAGAATCCCGAGGCGCGCCGCTACCTCGAGCAGCTGGATTTCGGCGAAGGCTATACGCTGCTCTATGCCATCGGCTTCGGCTATCCCGACGAGACGCCGGTGGCAAAGCCCCGCAGGACAGACATGGTGCGCTACGTGGATTGACATACGATGCCACGGCAACAGGGTAGTATGCTATCGGTGGAAAGGTAGTATGCTACGTGCCGTGGCATACAACCCTGTGTGGAAAAACATCTGACCCTGCCGGACCTGTCGTCTGATGCAGCGGGCGGATGAAGCGGATGATGTGTCTAATTTCGTTAAATAGGAGAAGACGGTGCAATGCAATCCGTTTTTTCCGTAATTTTGCGAAAGATACATTATACGGTAACAATTATGGCAAAAGCAAGCAAGATTCTGTTTATCTCACAGGAGATCACTCCCTATTTGCCGCAAAGCGAAATGTCAATCATAGGCAGGGAACTGCCACAGAAAATCCAGGAATCAGGGAAAGAAATAAGGACATTCATGCCCAAGTGGGGCAACATAAACGAGCGGCGCAACCAGCTGCACGAGGTGATACGCCTTTCGGGGATGAACATCATCATCGATGACACCGACCACACACTGGTGATCAAGGTCGCTTCGATTCAGGCTGCGAGGATGCAAGTCTATTTCATCGACAATGACGACTACTTCCAGCAGACCTCATCGACAGATGTGGATGCCTGCGACTATGAGGACAATGACGAGCGCACTATATTCTTTGCACGCGGAGCATTGGAGACCGTCAAGAAATTGCGCTGGTGTCCTGACGTGATCCATTGTCAGGGATGGATATCTTCACTTGTGCCACTCTACATCAAGAAGGCATACAACGATGAGCCCTCATTTAGAAATTCAAAGATAGTCCTCTCGCTGTTTGACAGCAAGTTTGAAGGCAAACTCCCATCCACACTGCCCGAGAAAGCCCTGATGCGTGGCATCGAATCAGCAGATATTGACATCAATCGCGACAACATCGATTGTAACGAATTGTCACGTCTGGCCATAGACTATGCCGACGGCATCATAACACACGGACCGAATATTGACAAAGGCCTTGTCGATTATGCCGTGTCGCGCGGCTTGCCTGTGATAGGCTATAATGGCGAGGATGATTTTGCCGATAGGTGCAACGCCCTCTATGATACAGTCTTTGACAAATAACAATAACGATTGATGATGCGAAATCTATTGGCTGTGCTGGCCGTTCTGATGGCAGTCCTCACGGCAGGATGCGACGACACCACCGAGGATTTGGGTCTCAACCTTAGGTCGGACAATGATATTGTCGAGTCCAAGGGGCGGGTATTCCCCGTCGAATTTGAGAATTTCGAGGTGGACGAAGATTCTATCTATACCAACAGTGCAACAGGATATCTCGGCAAATACTCCGATGATGTCTTCGGCGACCTCACGGCGGGATTCATGACTCAACTCTATTGTCAGAATGGCTTCACCTTTGATTTCGACCAAATGGTCAAGGAACCGGTCGGAATAGATGCCGAGACGGGCGACACTATTTACGAATTCGCAGACGTGACGTGCTATGTAAACCTTGGCTACGATTCATTCTTCGGCGATTCAGTCAATCCGTGCGAGGTCGAAGTGTACCGCATCACGCGAGAATTGACAGACGAAATGACCTCCTCGGTAGACCCCGAGGGTGACGGATTCTATGACCCGGAGACTGATTTCCTCGGGCGTGTGACATATACGGCCGCCAATACATATATCGATGAAGATGAGAGGACCGAGGACCGCAACGTGGTGATACGCATACCGGACGAAGTGGGACAGCACATTATCAATCTGAACAACTTGCATCCCGAGTACTTCACCAATTCTACGACGTTCAACCGCGACGTTATCAACGGACTTTATCTCAAGCCCACACTGGGCGACGGGACAATGCTCTATGTGAACAGCAGCTCACTGAACATCAATTTCCTGATGTATGCAGACAGTGCCGGCATCTATCCCATAAAGAGAAAGCAGCCGGGGTATACCGACCAAGACTCGACATCACTCTATAGCGTCAGCTTCAATTCGACACGCGAGGTATATCAAGTCAATACCTTCGCAAATGTGATGAATGAAGAAGTCGTAAATGACAATGAAAATACCTATATCAAGTCGCCTGCCGGGATTTTTACTACGGTTAAACTGCCGGTAGGACAGATTGCCGGCGAGCTGGCCAATGACACGATACTACAGATGCGTCTGACGCTCCAAGCATATAACCAGTATGACAATGGAGCTGAGATAGGAATGGACAAACCCGACGAAGTGCTTCTCGTCCCCAAAGATGAGGTCTACAGCTTCTTCCGCAGCAACTCTTTGCCCGACAACCACTCATCTTACACGACATCTCTCAATACGTCTGACAATACTTATGTGTTTGAAAACATATCGGCACTCGTCGTCGAGGCTATAAGCCGTGCACGTGCCGCCAACGGAGGTGATGTCCCATCGGATCTGGTTGAGGAAGTAGTAGTCCTTCCGGTGACCGTCAGCCGCGAGACTGTCAATGATGATGACCAGATAACTTCGGTGCGCAATGACCTAATGCCGCAATATGCGCGCCTTGTCAAGGCAGGCAACAAACTGGAAGTGTCATACATCTCGATTGGCTCGGGAGACGGTGCGGACTGAGCATATTGTGACGTAGTGTGACACCAATGACAGTAGCATAATGACAGGCAGAATAAAAGTCAGGACAATGGCCGCTATATTGGCCGTCATCGTCATTATAGCAGGATATGTCACCTACCGCGGGCTTAATCCGGAGAATGATGTCGTCGTCTCGGATAATCTTGACAACAATATATTACCGTCGCTGATACTCAGTACCGCGACCACAGACACGGTGATTGTCGCTCCTGTCGACTCGTTGTGGGCGGGCAACCCCAAGGCTCCGTTCAACTTTACAGTCGTTTCGCCTAAAATCCCGGCTACAATCAAAGTGACTGTCGGTGAGACAGACTTCTCTTATGAGTCTGTGTCAGAGTACCAATTGACGAAACAAAATACTTCATATACGATTTATCCCGAGATTAACTGGAAGTATGACCGTCTCAAACGCAACGCGCAGCCCACGCCCATCAGTTTTTCGCTGACCGTCGAGAATCTCGATAAGGAATCCCGCGAAAAAATATACACCATGTCCATGCGCACGATAAACGAATGCATGACATCTTACATAGATAAAAAGGGGCGCAGGCATGACACCAGCATACTGTTTGCTGCCTATGTCAATGAAGACAGCCCGCTGATCGACCGCATCTTGCGTGAGGCGCTCGACACGCGGATAGTCAATCGATTCTGGGGCTACCAGAGTAAAAACAAAGAGGTAGTCAGAAACCAAGTTTACGCAATATGGCATGTCCTGCAGCAAAGGAATTTCAAATACAGCTCAATCTCTAATTCCAGTCTCTCGTCAAGTAAGGTGACCGCACAGAAAGTACGCACCTTCGAGGATGCTTTCCAGAATTCACAAATCAACTGTGTAGATGGGAGCGTGATGTTTGCATCGCTTCTGAAAGCCATCAACATTGACCCCGTGCTGGTCAAGACCCCGACGCACATGTTCATAGGCTACTATCTGGACAAGCGTCACAGAGAGATTGAATATCTTGAGACTTCAATGGTCGGCGACGTCAATCTCAGCGATTATTTCAATGGCGAAGACCCCGACTCGGTCATGCAGGGCAAGAGCCAGCGTGAAGTGTCGCGCATGACCTTCGACCGCGCACGGCAGTATGCAGCCGGCATCTATGAACGGCACCGTCTCCAGCTTGAGAATGGCGACAAAGGCTACGCCATCATCGATGTGACCTCTATCAGGAAAGTCATTCAGCCGATAGGCATTTAACATTTGTGGATAAACGAATGCAAAAAAGCCGTCCCGAGGCCGTTAAGCACAGTTAAGCCTAAATTCCGTTTTCATAAAACAATGAAAAATAGTACACAGACTTGTTCAACGCAAGAGAAAAGGCTGTACTTTAACGTCGTCAAAACAAAAAGGTACTTATAATTTAACACTTAGTCATAAAGTAGTCATGAAAAAGAATTTTATTAAAGTGTTGTCGGTTCTCTGCCTCGTGGCACTGGGAGCCGTGGCCGGAGGAGTGACGGCTTATAAGGTGAGCAACAATGACCCCACTATAGCCCAAGGTGACGAATTCAGCAGCGAATTCAACACTTCGGGCGCAACTCTGATAAGCGACAGCCAGACGGTAACGGCCGGACCGGTCGATCTGACCTTTGCTGCCGAGAAAAGCGTACACGCCGTAGTCCATGTCAAGTCGGTAGAACATTCCAAGACACAATATGTGCAGGAGATGCCTGACATCTTCGACTTCTTTTTCGGAGACGGACAGGGCCGCCAGCGTCGTGTAGAGACTCAGCCCCGCGTGGGGATAGGCTCGGGCGTAATCATCTCAGCGGACGGATATATCGTGACAAACAACCATGTCATCGAAGGCGCGGACGAGATTGATGTGACGCTCAATGACAAACGTGAGTTCAAGGCGCGTCTGGTCGGGACAGACCCGACGACAGACATCGCCCTCCTCAAGATTGAGATCGATGACGCGCCATTCCTGACGCTCAGCAACTCTGACAACCTCAAAGTCGGCGAGTGGGTACTGGCTGTCGGCAATCCGTTCAACTTGTCATCGACCGTCACGGCGGGCATCGTGAGTGCCAAGGCACGTAATCTCAACATCTATGGCGGCAGCAAGCAGGGCAGTATAGAGTCATTCATCCAGACCGATGCCGCGGTCAATCGCGGCAACAGCGGAGGGGCGCTGGTCAATGCGCGTGGTGAGCTCGTGGGTATCAACGCGGCCATCTATTCGCCGACAGGTGTCTATTCGGGTTATGGGTTTGCCATCCCGACCAATCTCGTCAAGGCCGTAGTCGTCGACCTCAAGAAGTATGGGGCCGTGCAACGCGCCCAACTCGGCATCATGGGCGGTGACAACAACGCCGAGCTTGCCAAGGAGAAAGGCTTAGGGGTCAATTATGGCGTCTACGTC
>DWUP01000158.1 GCA_020012075.1 Candidatus Avibacteroides avistercoris | reverse complement strand
AGGGTTGTGGCCGTGCGGCGGCTTGTGCGTGCCGTGGCGGAAGGGAAAAGAATGCCGGCCGGGAAGTCATCTCCCGGCCGGCAGCTTGTCAGTGGTCATCGCCTCGGGCGATGCCGGCTGTGTGGGCGGCTGTCTCACCAGACATCCACGCGCTCAGCCTTGGGGATATACATCGAGTCTGACTCGGTGATGCCGAATGCTTCATACCATGCATCGATCTGCGGCAGCGCGCCATTGACCCTCCACTCGCCGAGGGCATGGGGATCGGTCATCGTGGCCACGCGGATCTGCTCGTCGCGGATGCTTGCAGCCCACAGGTTGGCATAGGCTATGAAGAAGCGTTGGTCGGCGGTGAAGCCTTCGAGGACGGGCAGCGGATTGTCTTTGGTCGCATTCTTGTAGGCCTGATATGCCACCTTGATACCTCCGTGGTCTGCTATGTTCTCGCCGAGTGTGAGCTTGCCGTTGGCATGGAGTCCCGGGAGAACCTCGATGCTGTCGAAGAATTCTTCCATGACGCGTGTTTTCTCATGGAAGCGCACTGAGTCTTCCTTGGTCCACCAGTTGTTGAGGTTGCCGTCTTTGTCGTATAGCGAGCCTTGGTCGTCGAATCCGTGTGTCATTTCGTGTCCGATGACTACGCCTATTGCGCCATAGTTGAAGGCGTCGTCGGCATTCATGTCGAAGAACGGGTACTGGAGGATGGCAGCAGGGAAGCAAATCTCGTTGGTCGTCGGGTTGTAATAGGCATTGACCATCTGTGCGGGCATCAGCCACTCTGTGCGGTCTACGGGTTTGTTGGCCTTTGACAGCATGTGGTCATACTCGAATTGGTTGGCGCGCTTCATATTCTCCCAGAATGAGTCTTGGTTGATATCCAGTGCCGAATAGTCACGCCATTTGTCGGGGTAGCCAATCTTGACGGTGAATGCGTTGAGCTTTTCATGTGCCTTGGCCTTTGTCTCGTCGCTCATCCATGTCTGTTGGTCGATGCGTTCTCCCAGTGCGGTCTGGAGGTTGGCGACGAGTGTGAGCATACGTTCCTTGGCTTCGGGCGGGAAGTATTGCTTGACATACATTTGTCCCACTGCGTCGCTCAGTGTGCCGTCTACGAGGCGTATCGAGCGTTTCCATCTCTCGGCCGGGGCTTCACGTCCTGACAGTACTTTGCCGTAGAAAGCGAATGATGTGTCATAGAAATCGTCACTCAGATAGCTTGATGCTGACTCCAGCAATTTGAACTCGAGATAAGCCTTGATGTCGTCGAGTGATGACTTGCCGAGGATGCCAATCACTGTCTCTATCTGTTTGGTCTGGCAGACGTTGATCTCGTTTATCGAGTCAATGCCGAGGGCGGTCGTGTAGTTGTCCCAATTGAATCCGGCGAAGCGGGTCTTGAAGTCGGCATAGCTCATCTTGTTGTAGTTGCTGTAGGGGTCGCGCAGTTCTGTGGCGCTCTTTGAACCTTCGGCTATCTTGGTCTCGATGTTTAGGACTGCATCGGCTTTCCTTTTGGCTGCCTTGTCGTCGTTGCCAGAGAGTTTGAACATATCTTTGGCATAGTCGAGATATTTTGCACGGATCTCTTTGGAGTGTTCGTCCTGATTGGTGTAATAGTCCTTTTCGCCCAGAGACAATCCCCCCTGATAGATTTGGAAGAGGTTGTTGCGGCTGTCTTTCTCGTCTGCGCCGACGTAGGGCTGGAAGAAGAGGCTCACTCCAGAGCGCTGCATCTCGCCGATGTAGGCCGGCAGGAGGTCCTTGGAGTCAAGGGAAGCGATGCGTGCGAGGTCTGCTTTGATGGGCTCGGCTTTGTCATTGTTGCGCTTGGTGCTGTCCATTGCCATCTTGTAGAGGTCGCCGATTTTTTGTTCGATACTCCCCGGTTCGTTTTGTGATGCGGCGATGCCTTCGATAAGTTCCCTTATTTGCTTTAGGTTTTGTTCGCCAAGGTATTCGAAAGATCCGAAGCGGGAATACTCCGGTGTGAGCGGATGTGCCTGTATCCACCCTCCACAAGCATAATGGTAGAAGTCATTGCCGGCGATGACTGTGGTGTCCATGTTGGCCGGGTCGATTCCTGCACCGAGTTGCTGTTGCTGTTTACATCCGTTCAATGATGCCATCGAGACGAATGCTGCTGCCACTAACGGCAAGTAGATTTTACGTTTCATGTTATTTAATTTGGTTTGTTTGTGAGTGTCAGTTCTTCGTTGAGGCTTTCCCATTCGGCCATTGCCGAATCTATGTCTTGCTTTAGTGCCTTGTGCTTTTCGTATAGTGATGTGTCTGAAGCTCCGTCAGGGGTGGACAACTGCTGCTCGACAGATGCCAGTTCGTTTTCGAGTGTCTCTATGTGTCTCTCTTTCTCTTTGATTTGTGCCTCGATTTTCCTTATGCGTTTGTTGAGCTGTTTGCGTTCTTCGTAGTCATTTCTTCCGGCAGTCTCATCGCCGTGTGCCTGTTGGCCGGTGTCGGCGGCCTTGCTGCGCTTGGTCTGGTTGAGCTGGGCGAGACTGTCGATGTCTTTCTTCGCGAGGAAGTCATAAATGCCTCCGATGTATTCTCTGACATGGCCGTCGGCGAATTCGTATACCTTGTCTACCAGCCCGTCGAGGAAGTCGCGGTCGTGCGATACAATTATGGCCGTGCCGCCGAAGTCCTTGATGGCGGCCTTGAGCACGTCTTTTGAGCGCATGTCGAGGTGGTTGGTCGGCTCGTCGAGTATCAGCAGATTGACAGGTTGCAACAGCAGGCGTATCATGGCAAGGCGTGTCCTTTCGCCTCCCGAGAGCACAGTGACACGCTTGTCGATGGCATCTTCGCCAAACATGAATGCTCCGAGGATGTCGCGTATCTTTGTCCTTATTTCGCCTTGGGCTATATGGTCTATGGTGTCATATACGGTCAGTGTGTCGTCGAGCAGTTGTGCTTGGTTTTGTGCGAAATAGCCTATTTTGGCGTTATGTCCTATGATGACTTTGCCATCGTGCGGGATTTCGCCCATAACGCATTTGACGAATGTCGATTTGCCTTCGCCGTTCTTGCCGACAAGGGCTATTTTTTCACCTCTTTTTATAGTGATATTGACGTCTTCGAATACGGTGTGGTCGCCGTATCTTTTTGTCAGCCCTTCGGTGATGACCGGGTAATTGCCTGAACGGATGGCTTCCGGGAACTTGATGGACATGACGCTGTTGTCCTCGTCGTCTATTTCGATGCGGTCTATTTTCTCGAGTTGCTTTATGCGGCTTTGGACCTGCACGGCTTTTGTAGCTTTGTAACGGAAGCGTTCGATGAATTCTTCGGTCTCGGCTATTGCTTTCTGCTGGTTTTCGTAGGCACGCATCTGTTGCTCGCGCCGCTCCTTCCTGAGGCGGATAAACTGGTCATATTTGACTCTGTAGTCATATATCCTGCCGCATGATATTTCGATGGTCCTGTTGGTTATGTTGTTTATGAATGCACGGTCGTGCGATACGAGTATGACGGCGTTGGCTTTGTTTATCAGGAAGCTCTCGAGCCACCTGATGCTTTCGATGTCGAGGTGGTTGGTCGGTTCGTCGAGCAATAGCACATCCGGATTCAGCAGCAGTATCTTGGCCAGTTCTATGCGCATCCTCCATCCTCCGCTGAATTCGGAAGTTGGCCTGTCGAAGTCACTCCGTCTGAAACCGAGTCCGATGAGTGTTTTTTCTATTTCGGCATGATATGTGTTGCCGCCATTGATGGCATAGATTTCTTCGGCTTGAGTAAACCTGTCAATCAGGTCATGGTATTCTGCTGAGTCATAGTCTGTCCTCTCGGCCATTTCGTTCCGCAGCTTTTCTATGCGTTGTCTCATCTCATCGATGTGCGCAAAGGCTTTTTCTGCCTCTTCAAACACTGTCTTGCTGTCGCTTATGGCCATTACCTGCGGCAGATAGCCTATGCGTGTGTCTTTGGCCGTAGCTATTGTGCCTTTTGTCGGCCGGGATTTGCCTGCGAGTATTTTGAGCAATGTGGATTTGCCTGCGCCGTTTTTCCCGACGAGTGCTATCTTGTCCCTGTCATTGATTACGAAAGAGACATCTTTGAAAAGAGTGACAGCCCCGAAATCAACTTCGATATTGTCAACTGAAATCATTTGTTTCGTCTGTTATGGGTCAATCTGGAAATTTTTCTTTCGGTAGACAAAGTTGTTGCTCAGATATTTCTCGCGGACAATAGGGTTCTCGGCAAGTTCTTCGGGCGTACCTTGGAACAGGATTCGTCCTTCGAACAGCAGGTAAGCCCTGTCTGTGATGCTCAGTGTCTCCTGAACATTGTGGTCGGTGATCAGGATGCCGATATTCTTATATTTCAATTTCCAGACTACTTTCTGTATATCTTCGACAGCGATAGGATCGACCCCGGCAAACGGCTCGTCGAGCATTATGAACTTCGGGTCTATTGCAAGGCATCGTGCTATTTCTGTCCGTCGCCTTTCGCCTCCTGAGAGCTGGTCGCCGAGGTTTTTCCTCACTTTCATGAGGTTGAATTCAGTGAGCAGGCTTTCAAGTCTTTCTTTTTGGTACTCTTTGGGCTTGCCGGTCAATTCAAGGACTGATGCGATGTTGTCTTCGACACTCATTTTTCTGAATACCGATGCTTCTTGCGCAAGATAGCTGATGCCGTTTTGTGCACGTTTGTACATCGGGTATTTTGTGATGTTCATGTCGTTGAGGTATATCTGCCCTGCATTGGGCGTGATAAGCCCCACCGTCATATAAAAAGATGTGGTCTTCCCTGCACCGTTGGGGCCGAGCAGCCCGACAATCTCTCCTTGCTTGACATTGATACAGACATCATTGACGACAGTCCTTTTGCCATATCTCTTTACGAGGTGCTCCGTGCGAAGCATCATGTGCTGCTCGGGATGTGTCATCGTTTGGTTTTCAGAATTCATCGGCAGTTTATAGTGTCAGTGTCTCGGCAAAAGTAGTAAAAATGGGATAACATTGCGGGCAAACTGTAATAAGATTGCTTCAAAGACATATAAAAACAAAATATTGGCAACTTGCCGTATGTGCGAGCGCCGTAGTTGATAGAATTATAGTACATTTGCCGGCATAAAATAGTCCGCAATGTTCAAAGCTTTGGAATCGGTCGGCAGGTATGTAATGCTCATGGCAAGGGTGTTCGCCAAGCCTGAGCGTTATAAAATGTACCTTAAACAGTACTTGAAAGAGTTGCAGCAGCTCGGTGTTAATTCTATCGGTATTGTGTTGCTCATCTCTTTGTTTATCGGTGCGGTTATCACCATCCAGATCAAGTTGAATATAGAAAGCCCGTGGATGCCTAAGTGGACTGTGGGATATGTCACGCGCGAAATATTATTGCTGGAGTTTTCATCAGCTATAATGTGCCTTATTCTTGCCGGGAAGATTGGGTCAAACATAGCCTCAGAATTGGGCACTATGCGTGTCACGCAGCAGATTGATGCGCTTGAGATTATGGGTGTCAATTCGGCCTCCTATTTGATTTTGCCAAAAATAGTGGCACTCATGACCATGATTCCCATACTTGTCGTATTCAGCATTTTTGCCGGGATACTCGGGGCTTTTGCTTCATGTTGGTTTATAGGCATTATGCCGGCCAGTGTCCTCGAATATGGCTTGCAGTATATGTTTGTCGAATGGTATGTGTGGTGTGCCTTCATAAAGTCATTCTTCTTTGCTTTTATCATAGCAAGCGTATCGTCATTCTTCGGTTATACGGTTGAAGGAGGCTCTATCGAGGTTGGCAAGGCGAGCACCAATTCTGTGGTATTGAGCAGTGTGCTAATCTTGTTTGCAGATCTTGTGCTTACACAATTGTTGATGGGATGATAGAAGTCAATCATTTATACAAGTCTTTTGATGGTGTCGATGTGCTTACTGATATCAATGCCAGTTTCCATGAGGGCAAGACAAACCTTATAATCGGTCAAAGCGGCTCTGGAAAAACCGTATTGGTCAAATGTCTCGTCGGATTGCTTACCCCTGAACGTGGCGAACTGAAGTATGACGGACGTGACATCCTTAAGATGGACAAGAAAGAGAAAAAGCAGCTGCGTGTAGAAATGGGAATGCTTTTCCAGAGTGCCGCCTTGTTTGACTCAATGACGGTCCTTGAGAATGTCATGTTTCCGTTGAATATGTTCTCAAACAAGACTTACAGGGAACAGATGCACCGCGCATTGTTTTGTCTTGACAGGGTAGGTCTTGTAGATGCCAAGTCAAAATATCCGTCGGAAATCAGTGGAGGCATGCAGAAGCGTGTTGCTATTGCACGTGCCATAGCGCTCAACCCTAAATATCTGTTCTGTGATGAGCCAAATTCCGGACTTGATCCTAAGACTTCTCTGGTGATAGACCAATTGATACATGGCATCACCCATGAATATGGGATTACCACTATCATCAATACGCACGACATGAATTCTGTGATGGGTATCGGTGAGAATATCGTGTTTATTCACAAAGGAATTAAAGAGTGGGAGGGGACGAGCAAGGATATATTTACGGCAAAAAATGAAAAACTGGTAGACTTTATCTTTGCCAGCGACCTTTTCAAGAAGGTCAGAGAAGTAGAGGTCGGGCAAGGCATGAATAATCACGGCGGCACTGTCGCTGACTGAAGCGATGTGAATGTCCGCCAAACAATTAAAGCGAAACAGTTTGTTGCTATAATTCCGTTTTTGCGTATCTTTGCCGCCGTAGTATGATACTGGTATGATTATCGGAGACATCCTTAATGCCCTTGAGAGATTGGCTCCTTTGTCCCAGCAGGAACCCTATGACAACTCGGGGCTTCAGGTTGGATTAACAAGGACCGAAACCGCAGGGGTTTTATTTTGCCTTGACGTGACCGAGAGTGTTGTAGATGAAGCATCGGAAGAAGGCTTTAATCTCATCGTGTCACACCATCCGCTGATATTTAATCCGATCAAGTCGGTGACAGACAGGACGAGCATTGGCCGTTGCATAATCAAGGCCATCAGCAACGGCATAGCCATATACTCTGCACACACATGCCTCGACAATGATATGCACGGGGTCAATGCGATGATTGCTTCAAAGATAGGCTTGCGGGGGCTGCGCATATTGCGCCCGATGTCCGGTTCGTTAATGAAGCTGGTGACCTTTGTCCCCAAGGCTTGTAGCGAAGCATTGCTGCAGGCACTGTTTGATGCCGGGTGCGGCAATATCGGTGATTACGATTCATGCTCTTTTACACACGACGGCATAGGGACATTCCGTGCCAAGGAAGGTGCAAATCCCTATGTGGGACATATCGGCGAACTCCATCGTGAGCCGGAGACACGCATAGAGGCCGTCTTCAGTGCATCATCCAAGGCTGCTGTACTCGAGGCACTGCTAAAAAACCATCCATACGAGACCCCGGCCTATGACATCTATCCCATAGATTCTGCCACCTCAGGCACAGGCTCAGGCATGATAGGGACACTTGACACCCCTGTCAGGGCATCAGATTTCATGAGACAAATCAAGTCGGTGTTCGGCATCGGGAGCTTGGGCTATTCAGGTGATGCCGGGCGTATGGTCAGCCGCGTCGCATTGTGTGGTGGCGCGGGTGCTTTTCTCATCCCCGATGCCTTGCGCGCCGGTGCAGATATATTCCTGACGGGTGAAATCAAGTATCATGAGTTCGGCGATAATGATGACAGGATTCTGCTGGTTGAAATGGGGCATTACGAAAGTGAGCAATTCACCCAGCATTTGCTCCTTGATGCCATGCAGAGACAATTCCCGTCTGTGAAGATGAAAATAACTGAGAGAGGAACTAATCTAAAAAAATACATATAAAATGGCGAAAGAAACAAAGAAAGACGTGAATGATTATTCGGTCGAAGAGAAGTTGAAAGCTCTATATGAACTGCAACTCAAGTTGTCAGCCATAGACAGGATAAAGACATTGCGCGGTGAATTGCCCCTTGAAGTACAAGACCTCGAAGACGAAATCGCAGGTCTGACCACGCGCATGGATAAAATCAAATCAGACATAGCATCGCTCAAAGAGGGCATTAACGCTCAGAAAGGCAAGATAGCAGATGCAAATGCACAAATCGCGAAGTACCAGGAACAGCAGAACAACGTCAAAAACAGCCGCGAATATGACTTCCTGTCCAAGGAGATTGAATACCAGACTCTGGAGGTAGAACTCTGTGAAAAGAAAATCAAGGAGTACACCGCCGACGAGAAGTTGCGCTCTGAAGAGATGCAGGCGAGCAAGGCAGCTGTCGAAGAACGCACCAAAGACCTTGAAATAAAGAAAAACGAGCTCGATGAGATCGTGGCAGAGACGCGCCAAGAAGAAGAGAGACTGCGTGACGAGGTCAAAGTACTTGAAGCAAAGATCGAACCACGTCTCCTGCAGGCCTTCAAGAAAATCAGAAAAAACTCCCGCAACGGGTTGGGCATCGTCGATGTCCAGCGCGACGCATGCGGCGGCTGCTTCAATAAAATACCGCCTCAAAGACAACTCGACATCAGGATGCGCAAGAAAATCATCGTTTGCGAATATTGCGGACGCATCATGATAGACCCTGACATGGCGGCAGAAATAGAACAGAAAGAAGGTAAAACTGACGATAACCAATAAACACACAAAATGTACCCTCTTAAATTCAAACCCATCCTCAAGCAGACAATCTGGGGTGGAGACCGCATCATCCCTTTCAAAGGACTGCATGAGAATTTACAAAACGTAGGCGAAAGTTGGGAGCTCTCAGGAGTGCCCGACCATGAGTCGGAAGTAGCCAATGGCGAATTCGCAGGACGCACGCTGCGTGAACTTATCAACGAGTTTCGCGAGGAACTTGTCGGTGAGAGTGTCTACAAACGCTTCTCGACGACCTTCCCCCTGTTGATCAAGTTCATTGATGCCCGCCAAGACCTGTCGATACAGGTGCATCCGAATGACGAGCTTGCCAAGATGCGCCACAATTCGCTGGGCAAGACCGAGATGTGGTATGTCATGGATGCCGCCGAGGGCGCAAAGCTCCGCTCGGGATTTGCCAAGAAAGTGACCCCGAGGGAGTATAAGGACAGCGTGGCCAATTCGACCATCACCGATTTGCTGTGCGAGTACGAGATTCATCCCGGCGATGTCTTCTTCCTGCCCGCAGGACGCATCCACAGCATAGGTGCGGGCGCGTTCATAGCAGAGATACAAGAGACGTCAGACATCACCTACCGCATCTTTGACTTCAACCGCAAGGATGCCAACGGCAATACCCGCGAATTGCACACCGAGCTTGCAAAAGATGCCATCGACTATGAGGTGCAGGATGACTATCGCACGCACTATACCCCGGTAGTCAATGAGCCTGTCGAGCTGGTCTCATGTCCCTATTTCACCACATCGGTCTATGACCTGACAGATGAGATTACTTGTGACTATGCCGAACTCGACTCGTTTGTCGTCCTGATCTGTATGGACGGCAAGGCCACAATATTTGACAACGATGGCCACGAAGAGCATATACATGCCGGCGAAACAGTACTTCTCGCGGCTTCGACGCAAGAAGTGCGGATCGTGCCCGACGGGAGTGTCAAAATCCTCGAGACTTACGTCTGACACATTGATATAATGGCAGAGTGAAGCCCCGCCGGCGACAGATCGACCGGCGG
>DWUP01000157.1 GCA_020012075.1 Candidatus Avibacteroides avistercoris | reverse complement strand
GTGCGCAACATGGCGACCGCCGCCTCTGTCAACCTGCGGTCCAATGCCGACGAGCGCAAGCGGCATCTGTTGTCCTACTTCAGCGGCATCTCCGGGCAGACCGAGGTCGTCAAGGAGGAGGACAACCACATCGATGTCATGCTCGACCGCCTCGTCTCAAAGGTGGATCTCCAGTGGGACGTGCAGCCCGGCATCGACGGCGGGGCGTTTGTCAGCGCGCAGATGTCGAGCATCACATTCGTCGGCTATGGCCTGGGGCACGTCTTCCCAAGTGCGGCTACCGAACCTCTCGGGGCGGCGACAATGCAGCTGGCGACGCTTGACGGCAACGTGAGCGAGAGGAACGGGCGCGCCTACTTCTATACATTCCCGGGCGAGGGATGCGGTTTCCGGTTTGACATAGCGTTTGACGGGGCAGGCGACGGGGCGATGCAAAGGAGCTATGCCGCCACATTCGACGACGCGATAGCGGGCGACGCCTGGCACAAGGTCAACCTGACCGTGCGCGGGACCAGCGTCAACGAGACATCAGACCCTGTGCCTATCACATTGACACCTAATCAATAACAATCCTCATGCCGTTGGCTAAAAACTTGGGTTAATCATGAAACACAATAAGCTCGATAGTATGACCAGAATGTCGTTACGCACTCTCGCAGTGCCATTGTTGATGTTGTGTGCCGCGCCTGCCCTGGCGCAGGATGTGTGGCACGTCTCACCTGCCGGTGGCGGGGACGGCTCGTCGTGGGACAGCCCCGTGACGTTGCACCAGGCCCTTGGATCCGCCAAGGCGGGCGACGAGGTGTGGGTGCAGGGCTTCGAGACGATAGACAGTCCGGACAAGCTATATACCGTGCCTGACGGTGTCGAGGCATTCACCGTCCCCTCGGGTGTGTCGCTATATGGCGGCTTCCGTGGCGACGAGACATCCATCGACGAGCGTGTGACGACGGGCAAACTGTCGGAGATGCGCTACCGCTCGGTACTGTCGGGCGACCGCAGCCAGAATGATGCCGCCGATGAGTCCTTGCTCATCTTCCCCGGCAATGCGACGCGCGACGACAATGCGGCACATGTCGTGGTCATGGACCTCACCCCGACGGCAGCATCGGGCAACAACAATACGCTGCCCACGGTCATCGACGGCTTCAGCATAGCCGAGGGACATGCCGACGGCAATCCCACAGATGCATCGGGATGGGGCGGAGGAATCTTCGTGACCGGTGACAACTCGGGTGGAGGAGCATTCTCCATCACTCGATGCTTCTTGGTCAATAACTATGCACGCCGCGGCGGAGCCGTCTATGTGGACAAGACGGTGGTGGTGCGGCCTACGACTTCGACAATATCCTATAACACAGTATTCAACAACGCCGCGGGCGAGCGCAGCTCGGCCAATAACAGCGGCGGCGGACTGTATGTCGCAGGCGCTGCCAATGTGGTAAACTGCGAAGTGTTCAACAACGAGAACGGCGGTATAGCCATAGCCCCCGCAGCCGCAGTCATCAACTCGACCGTGGCGCGCAACACCGGCTCGGGCATCGAGAAGATAGACGACGGCACCGGTGATGCATACGTCTACAACACCGTCATCTGGGGCAACAGCTATCTGTATTCGACACTTTCGCCACGATTCATCCACTCGGCATACCACGAGGTGCAGCTCTCGGGCGACGAGACTGTCGATGCGGATGGCAACCGCTATGTCAGCGACCGCAACCGCGGCGATGACGTGGCAGTACCTATGTTTGAATCACCTTCGCTCAGGACGAGCTATGACCGCGAGTTTAATTGGCGCACCATGTCCTATCCGTTGTGGTCGTGGGACATACAGGAAGGCTCGGCCTTCATCGACGGCGGCGACGGCGATATGTATGATGACAGGTTCGGCACGACCGACATGGCCGGGCAGGGACGTCTGTCCAATGGCATGATAGATATAGGTGCTTACGAATATCAGGCCATACCGGCATCGCGCATCCGCTATGTGAAGCCTGACGGCAGTGACATGAATTCGGGCGACAGCTGGGACGCCGCCTACCGCACCATACAGCACGCCATCGATGCGCTGGCCGCCACACCGGGGATGCCCGGCGAGGTCTGGGTGGCTGCCGGGACCTACGAGCCGACGACATATCTGGAGGATAATCCCAATTATCCCGCTTCGTTCCGCATGTCTGACGGCATCAGCGTCTATGGCGGCTTTGCGGGAACAGAAACGAGCAAGGCCGGCCGCGAAATCAAGGCCGGGGGAATGCCGTGGGACTTCGCCAACGTGACCATACTCCAAGGACAATCATATAGCGGGGAAATAAGCTGGAACAGCACCGACAACCGCTGGTCGCTCAACAGTGCATCGACACACGTCGTGTGGTTTGCGCCGCTGCTCAATGAGAACAAGAGAGGTTTTGACAATGTCACCATACTCGACGGTGTGACTGTCCGTGGCGGACAGGCCACAACGTCACAGGCAGACTATTACAACGGTGACCGCGGGGCAGGCATCTATATGTGCGTGAACGCATGGCTTACCAATTCGGTAGTGACAGAGAATGTGGCCCAAGGCGATGGCGGTGCCGTCTGGCTCTCGGGCGGACGTGTCATGTCTTCGCTGCTCTTCAACAACAGTTCTGACAGCCGCGGCGGGGCAATATATATGGACCGTGCGGGCATCGTCCTGCGCTCGATGTTGGCCAACAACTCGGCATACGAGGGAGCAGGTATATATATGGACAACAACGGCCCGTGGACCGACGGAGTGTCGCATCCTGAGTATCTCATCCTCTCGACCAGCATCGTGAGCAACAACACCAGCAGTGCCAACGGCGCTGTCTATTGCAACAAGGGCGGTGTGGTGCTGCAATCGACAATCACCAACAATTCGACGCCGCGTGCCACCGACATGACCGACGAGAACGCCTCACAGAGCGGCGGACTCTATATCGACACTTATACGCAGACTATCAATACGGTGCTGTGGAACAACCGCATCAACGGGGCGAACATACAGGTCTATGTCAAAAATCCCTCGCCGGCCAACGTGAGATTCCTCAGCACGGCGGTCGCAAGCATGAACAACGTGGTGTGGAACAATACCGTCACCGAGGGCGTGCTCTCGCTCTCTGACACCAACACCGCCGGCGGAGGACAGCTCGCACCGGGATTCTCGACCGACGGGCAACTGACCGAGAGCGGCATCGTCAATGCCTATGGCGTGCAGGGTGATTGGACCACTGACTGGACATCCGGCTCTTTGGCTATTGAAAACTATTGGCAGCCCGTGAGCGGCTCCAACCTCCGCGCACAGGGCGCAGTGCTCGGCACGATGCCCGACGTGGTACTGATCGAGCCCGAGCAGGACCTCGGCGGCAGCCTCTTTGCCCAGAAGCCGTCAATAGGCGCATGGGAGATAGCACAGACCGCACTCAACCCCGAGGTGGCTGATGGCGGCAGCACGTTGCGCCTCTATGTCGATGTCAATAGCACCGACCCTGACCACGACGGGTCATCGTGGGACAACGCCTACCGCTCGCTCAACGAAGCCATAGCATATTTCGCTTCGCTGCCTGAAAGCGAAGTGGGCGACAAGCAGCTCGAGATCTATGTCAAGGAGGGCGACCTCTTCCCGATATATGCATTCGGCAACCTCGACCCGAAGACCGCTACCCTCGACATCAAGAAGACGGCCAGCAGCCTGCCACTGCGCATCATCGGCGGGTGGAGCGCGGCTGACGGCACTACACGCGACCCGCTGAAC
>DWUP01000156.1 GCA_020012075.1 Candidatus Avibacteroides avistercoris | reverse complement strand
CGGCCGGCGTTTTAGGGCGCCAGACGTTGCGCCGATGGCCATTAGTTCGTAAATTCGCATCATCAACAACCAACTGACTCAACGATGAAGACGATAGGAATAATCCCGGCACGATATGCCTCGACACGCTTCCCGGCCAAGCCACTGGCGATGCTCGGCGGCAAGATGGTCGTGCAACGGGTCTACGGACAAGTGGCGGGACTGCTCGACCGCACCGTGGTGGCCACCGACGACGAGCGCATAGCCGAAGCCGTCAGGTCATTCGGCGGCGAGGCGGTGATGACCTCGCCCAGCCACCGCAGCGGCACCGACCGTTGCCGCGAAGCCCTCGACCTGTGCGGCGGGGACTATGACATAGTGATAAACATACAGGGCGACGAGCCGTTCGTCAGACGGTCGCAGCTCAGCGCGCTGCTGTCGTGCTTCGACGACACGGCGACCGACATTGCCACGCTGGTCAAGCCCATGACCGAGGCCGACGGGTGGGAAGCCATCGCCAATCCCAATTCGCCCAAAGTGGTCGTCGATGCGACGATGCACGCACTGTACTTCAGCCGCTCGGTCATCCCCTACGTGCGCGGGCACGAGCATGGCGAATGGCCGGGACTCCACACCTACTACAAGCACATCGGGCTGTATGCCTACCGCGCAGAAGTGTTGCGCCGCATCACCGCCTTGCCCCAGTCACGGCTCGAACTGGCCGAGTCGCTCGAACAGCTGAGATGGCTCGAAAACGGCTATAAGATCAAAGTCGCGACGACCGAAACCGAGACGATAGGCATCGACACACCTGACGATCTGGCCCGTGCCGAGGAATATCTCAAGACCCACGGCGATGGCAACGACTGACCGCCCCGCACCCCCGCACGTGGAGCGCATCTTCGACATCGACCCGGGACGCTCCTCGCGCCTCACACTGCCCAACGGCGTGACACTGTGGGTCTGTGGCGACCGCCCGCAAGAGGATGTGGTGCGACTCGACATGATGCTACGCGGCGGACGCTGGCACCAACGCCATCTGCTGCAGGCCGGCTACACCAACCGCATGTTGCAGGAGGGCACACGCCGCCACACGGCACGCGAGGTGGCCGAGGCATTCGACTACCACGGGGCATGGACAGACTTCTCATGCTCGATGCTGCACTCCTACGCCACGCTCTACTGCATGGGGCGGCACTTCGGCAGCATGGCCGCGCTGCTGCACGAGGTGGTTTCAGAGCCCGCCTTCGATGCCGACGAACTGCATTTGCAGGCCGCCATCGGCAGGCAGAACCAGCGGGTCACACTGTCACGACCCCCGTTCCGCGCCAAGGCGATGCTGGCGTCGATGCTCTTCGGGCCGGAGCATCCGGCCGCGGCCTACGCCACCGATGCCGACTATGACAGACTCTCGCCCGCGATGCTGCGCGACTTCTACAACCGCCATTACAACACGGCCAACACCACCCTGCTGCTGTCGGGCAACATCACCGACGACGTCATCGCCGCCGTCACCGACCTCTTCGGCCGCACGGTGACCGAGGGCGACCCCACCCCGGTCAGGGGATTGCACCGCGACACACAGCCGGCAGACGACATGGTGCGCAAGATGCCCATGCCCGATGCCGCCCAAGCCTCACTCCGCATGGGCATGACCGTGCCCGGCATGGACAGCCCCGACTATCTGCTGCTGCACATACTGACCACCGTCTACGGCGGATACTTCGGCAGCCGCCTGATGCAGAACATCCGCGAGCAGAAGGGCTACACCTACGGCATATCGGCAGGATTGACAGCCTATCCCGATGCGTCGGTGCTGTCGATAGCCTCAGACGTCAATGCCGGACACATCGACGACACCATAGCCGAAGTCCGCAACGAGATGGAGCGTCTGTGCGACACTCCGGTCGGCGACGACGAGCTCGAGATGGTGCGCAATTATATGATGGGCGAACTGATGCGCAGCTTCGACGGCCCATTCTACGCTTCTGATGCCCGCATCTACCTGCTCGAACTGGGCCTGCCCGACGACTTCTACGCCCGCTCGGTGGAGGCACTGAGGACAGTCACCGCACACGACCTGCGCGAAGTGGCACGCCGCTACTATGACCCCGGCAAACTGCGCGTGGCAATAGCCGGCAAAATAGCCTGAAGCCACCGCGCAAGCTGTGTAAAGGCACGTTAAGATAGGTTATTTTACCCCGCGCCGGCACACGGCACGGCAAGCCGTAAAGGATTATTATTGTATCTTTACGGCACAAACAAGCGACCATGTTGAGAAAGACCATACTGCTCACAGCAATAATCATAACCTCTGCCACCGACATCACGGCACAAGACAACGGATTTGTCTCGACCGTAAAAGGATGGTTTTCATCACAAGTACAGATAGGCAACTACACATTCAAGGACGGCTCCGAATATAGCGGCGAGCTGCGCCATAACCGCCCCTACGGAAAAGGCAAGACAGTGTTCAAAAACGGGAATGTCTATGACGGAGAGTACGTCAAAGGCAAGCGCGAGGGCTATGGCATCTTCCAGTTCACCGATGGCGAACGCTATGAGGGTGACTGGTTCGACGACAGACAGCACGGGCAGGGCACCTATTACTTCGCCAACAACAACAAATATGTCGGGATGTGGTATGCCGACTATCAGGAGGGACAAGGCACGATGTACTACTACAACGGCGACGTCTACAACGGCAACTGGCACGAGGACATGCGCGAGGGCTACGGGGTCTACCGGTGGGCCGACGGGGCACACTATGAAGGACAGTGGCAGGGCAACAAAAAGAACGGCAAAGGCACTTTCGTCTGGGCTGACGGCACATCCTACACCGGCGACTTCAAAGACGACAGACGCGAGGGGCAAGGGACATTCTACTATGCCAACGGCGATGTCTACACAGGGGCGTGGGCAAACGACACACAGGACGGATATGGCACCTACACCTTCAACTCGGGCGACAAATACGAAGGGATGTATGCCGACGGACAACGCACCGGCGAAGGCAAATACACCTACGTAGACGGGCGCGTCTACGAAGGACATTTCAACCAAGGCAAATGCGACGGCTACGGGATAATGACGTGGAAGAACGGAGCATACTATGACGGGACGTGGAAGAACAACCACCGTGACGGCGAGGGCGAATATGTGGACGAGAATGGTGACAAGTACATCGGCGGATGGCACGAAGACCAGCCCGAAGGCATAGGATCACTCATCAAGCAGGACGGCACGAAATACCGCGGAGGATTCAAAGACGGGCTCTTCGACGGCGAGGGTGTCCTCGTCGAAGACGGCAAGCGCTATGAAGGGACATTCAAGGAAGGCAAGCGCAACGGCAGTTTTGTCGTCTATGACAAAGACGGCAACGAAGTGCAGCGAGGCACTTACCGCATGGGACTCTTCATGGGCTGAACGAATGGCACGCCACATGCCGGCACATGCACAAGGGCACGAAAAAACAGCTACATTTGCCACGACAATGAGCCAAGGCAAATATCTCATCATCATCGGGTCAAACACCGACCGGCGCCGCAACATGGCCGAGGCCACACGCCGGCTCAGACACGTCTTCGGGCATTGCATCTGTAGCCGGACAATGACAACACCGGCCATAGGGATGCCCGGCAGCCCGCCTTTCGCCAACCGCTGCATGGCCGTCGTCAGCAGCCTCTCGCCGGCAGAAGTGACATCAATCTGCAAATCCATAGAAGCCGACCTCGGCAGGAAGCAAGATGACAAGGCCAACGGCATAGTCCGCATCGACATCGACCTTGCGGCAGCCGGCGACCATCTGCTCAAACCTGAAGACTGCCGGCGCGAATATGCACGCGGCTTCATGCCCACCTACCGCGACATGCACGCCGAATGAACACACTGCACCGCCCGGACGCACGGCAGGCAGCACTCTGCCGACGCGGCAAGGCACAAAAAATCCCCGCGGCCAATGTGCCGCAGGGATTTCAGTTCTATTCGTTCCCTGCAACGGGTGATGTGGCTCAGCCGAGCCACCGGCGCAGGCGCGCCATCGCCTCACGGCAATCCTCTTGCTTGCCGAATGCCGACAGGCGGATATAGCCCTCGCCGCTCGGGCCGAATCCCGCTCCGGGCGTGCTGACCACCCCTGCACGGTCGAGCATCTGCTCGAAGAACTGCCATGACCCTACCCCTGCGGGAGTCTTGAGCCACACGTATGGAGCATTGACGCCGCCCCATGCCTCGATGCCGGCGGCCTTGAGCCCCTCGCGCATGGCGCGGGCATTGGCCATATAGTAGTCGATGTGCTCTCTCACCTGACGACGGCCCTCGGGCGTATAGATTGCCTCTGCACCGCGCTGGGTGATGTAGCTCGCACCGTTGAACTTGGTGCACTGGCGTCTGTTCCACAACGGATTGAGCGCCGCACGCGTGCCGTCGGCCAAGCGTGCCGTCACCTCCTCGGGCACGACGGTGTAGCCGCAGCGCACGCCCGTGAAGCCGGCAGTCTTGGAGAAACTGCGGAACTCGATGGCACACCGGCGCGCGCCCTCGATTTCATATATCGAATGTGGCACGTCGTCCTCGCTGATGAATGCCTCGTAAGCCGAGTCAAACATTATCAGCACGTCGTTGGCCAACGCATAATCGACCCATTGCTTCAGTTGCCCGCGCGTCAGCGTCGTGCCCGTCGGGTTGTTGGGATAGCAGAGATAGACGACATCCACCTTCCTGTCAGGCAGAGCCGGGACGAAAGCGTTGTCGGCCGTGCACGGCAGGTAGCAAAGCCCCGACCACCGGCCGTCGCCGCCCAGCTCGCCGGCGCGTCCGCCCATGACATTGCTGTCCACATAGACGGGATAGACGGGGTCTGTCACCGCCACCACGTTGTCGCGCGACAGGATGTCGCCGATGTTGCCCGTGTCGCTCTTGGCTCCGTCACTGACGAAGACCTCGCCGGGCTTGAGACTGATGCCTCGCGGCTCATAGTCGCCACGGATGATAGCCTCGATGAGGAATCCGTAGCCCTGCTCCGGTCCGTAGCCGTGGAACGTCCGCGAATCGGCCATCTCATCGACGGCGCGGTGCATGGCCTCGATCGAGACCTGCGGCAGGGGCAATGTCACGTCGCCTATGCCGAGCCTGATGATGTCGCGCCCGGGGTGTGCCTCGCGATAGGCTGCCACCTTGCGGGCTATGTCGGCGAAGAGATAGCTGCCCGGCAGCTTTAGGAATTGCTCGTTTACTAATGCCATTTTGTGTTGTCTCCTTTTATTTTTATGTTACATGATGATACATTGTCCGCCCCACGGGGTGCACTGCCTGCGCACGGCCGGGGGCTTCAGTCGATGTCGGTCTCCATTTCGCCGTCGAAGACCTTTGTCGCCCCGCCGGTCATATAGACG
>DWUP01000155.1 GCA_020012075.1 Candidatus Avibacteroides avistercoris | reverse complement strand
TATTTTCATCACAAGCCATTGCATTTGTTGAAAGTTTGATGTATGACCGGGCCCCGCCACCCTCACCATCGTGCCACGTGAGTGGCACATTATCTTCCCGCCTCGCCGGGCAAACCGGAGCATGGTGGGAGATAAACTTCCCTTTGGCAGGACGTAAACTATATACGCAAGTTTCGTATATACGTACGCAACTTCCGTATGTATATTCGCAACTTTCGTTTATACATTCGCAACTTGCGTATATACTTTATGTGCGGTGGTGGCGGAGTTTATGTGCTATGCCGGGGGAGTTTGTGTGCCGGGTAGCCGGAAAAATCTCGGTGTGTCCGTGCTGCCGGCATCAGGCTGGGATGAGCGGTGCGGTGTGCGTGTGGCGGGTGGAGGGTTGGCGGTGGAGGAAAAAACATCCCCGCCCGGCTCGGTGGAGCGGGGCGGGGATGCCGCATGTGGTGTGATGTGTCACTCTTCGTCTTTGAACATCGGGTCCCAAGCGGGCAGCTTTATCGGGTCGAGTCCGGTGAGCTTGAGTATGTCTTGTGGGATATATTTCTTGTTCACTACAAGTCTGAACAGGTATTCGTCCAGCCATTGGTCGGTCATAATCAGATGCCCCTCGAAGCCTGATGCCGCTCCCCAGCTGTTTTCGACGAGCCATTTCTTCGGCTTGCCCTCACTGTCGAGGTCTACACCTACGAGAGTCATGGCGTGCGTCGAGCCGCTGTCGAAGCTCATGATGCGCTCGCGCTTGTCCATGCCGAACTCTACTCCGAGCAGTGACTCATAGTCATAGTTGCGCACATCGTTGGTGCCGCGGTCGATGTTGAGGTATTTGCCTACATCACACGACATATACATCATGGTGCTGTCCTTGATGGAGGCAATGGCCATGGCCTTGATGTCGTCCATCGGCAGGTTGATGTATGTCCAATTATAGCCGTCGTATGCGTGGCGGTCCATGTCAATCTCATAGCGGCGGTAGTATTCGCGGGTCGGGTCGTTCATGAACATCACATAGTTGCCCGTCAAATCGTCGCCTACATACTCCGCAAAGAATGACTCGGGTGTGTAGACCTTGGTGGAGAGTGGCTTGCCTGATGCGTCATACATCGTCCATGTGAACTCCGTCGGGGGCTGGCCGATGTTGAGCACGAGGATGCGATAGATGTCCTTGAGCGTGGCTACCTTGATGTCTGTCATGGCTTTTGCGGCACGTTTCCCATCGTCGGCGTAGGCGGCACGTATGTCCAGCCCGCCTTCGCGCAAGCGTCTTGCTATGAGAGTGGCCATCGCTTGTGTGTCGTTGGAACTGACGGTCTCGGGCATTATTTCCTTTGGCACCAGCCCATATTTGCCGATGATGTCAGAGATGCCGGTGAACTGGCCTCCGTCGCTTATGGGGTTTCTGAACAGCCATTGCACTGTCTGGTCGTCGTCGGCGAGGCCGGCAGTGTTGATGACATTCTGCAGGAATAGGTTGGATTTCTCCAATTGGTCCCAAAAGAATGTGTATGCCTGCGAGAATTCGAATGCTCCTAAGCCGTGCTGTCTGATCATGTCGGCACGCATGACATTCATGCCGGTGAACATCCAGCAACGTCCGGAACGCTTCTGGTCGGTGATGCCTTTGCTCGTCACGCGATTGGAGAAGTGCGTGTCGATGTTTGCCAAGCTCTCATGGCTTAGTGCCAACTTGTTGATGGGGTTGTTGCATAATGCATTCATGAGAGCTATGTCTGATGCTTCGCCCTTGAATGAGGCCTTAAGCTCTGACAATAATTGTGGTGTCAAGCCTCCGCTGCCGTCTTGAGCTACGGCACATGTTGATGCCGCGAGCAGCAGCGCAGCCAATACTGTGTGTCTGATGGTCATTATGAGCGTAGTTTTAATTGTCGTTGGTCAGTTGTCTGTCTATCTTGCCGCCACACATTCGATTTCGACCAGCGCGTCTTTGGGCAATTGCTTTACCGCGAATGCACAACGTGCCGGGTAGTCGCCGTCGAAATATTGTTCATATACCTCGTTCATTGCTCCAAACAACGACATGTCAGCCAGGAGTACAGTTGTCTTGACCACACTGCTCATCGTCAGACCGGCTTCGGCGAGGATGCTTTTGATGTTTTCGAGTGATTGTCTTGTCTGCCCCTTTATTTCGTCAGAAGCGAAATTTCCTGTGGCTGGGTCGATGGGCAACTGGCCTGAGACGTAAATAAATCCGCCAGCTTCGATGGCTTGGCTGTAGGGACCTATGGCTTTGGGCGCATGGTCTGTAGAAATGACTTTCTTCATTTTGTGATATACATTGATTATTTGTTGGGTAAAGATATTATTTATTTTTCATAATCCATTGTAGTCGCGACTGACAATGCCGTTTTTTATGGATAATTGTCGCTGCCAAACTTCGATTATTCATTGCTGTTTGTTAATCACTATAACCTGCCCCCTTTTTATTCTGAAGAGTCCAAATAGAAGTGCAACGTTTTCCACTCCTCCGCCGCGGAAGGTTTAAGTAAAGGAAAAAGGATCACCGCCAGGCGGACGTTGTCGGTAGCTACGGACTCCAAGGGACATCCACCGGCAATACAAAAAAGGGAGCAATCCGCAGATTGTCTCCCTCCGGCCAATTAATTTTGTATTGCCATGTATAAACAACTGACCGAGCCACAAAGGTACGAGATTTATCTTGGATTGAAAAGGAAATGGAGCAAGAGCCGCATAGCCTGCGAGATAGGCGTGTCGGCCTCGACAGTCAGCCGCGAGGTGAGGCGCAACGCCGACCCCTCGGGCGAGTACGTATGGACCCGTGCGCAGTCCCGTTGCGTGCGCCGCCGCCACGGTTTGCCGGGGGGCCGCGGCAAGGACTCCCTGCTGTGGTGGCGTGTGGAGCGTATGATAGTGGACGAGGGGTGGTCTCCCGCTCAAGCGGCCGGCGTGCTGCGCAAGGAGGGGACGCCCATCTGCAAGCAGACCATCTACAACCATGTTCACGCCGACCCGTCGGGACGGCTCGCAGGCCATCTCCCGCACCGTCTCAAATACAACAGGCGGACGCGGGTGCGTCCCGTGACCAAGGCCACCAACATCGCGTGCCGCACAAGCATCCATGACCGCCCGGTGGAGGCCGACGGCACACGCTTCGGCGACTGGGAGATGGACACCATCGTAGACCCCAAGGGACATGCCATACTAACGCTGACGGAACGTTCCACCAACTTCATACTCATGGAAAGGCTTACCGAGGGGCGCAAGGCACTTCCCACGGCAAAGGCCGTCGCGAGGCTGCTGTTCCCCTACCGTAAGACACTCAGGACGATAACGACCGACAACGGGTGCGAGTTCGCCGCGCACTTGGAAATCACACGGCGATTGTCACTCAAAGGGAGGGAGAAGGTCGTGGTCTACTTCACCGACGCTTACTCCTCATGGCAGAAAGGGGCGATAGAGAACGCAAACAAGCTCATAAGGAGATACATCCCGAAACAGGCCGACTTCGACTCTTTCACCGACGCCAAAATCAAGGCCATACAGCACAAACTCAACAAAAGGCCGAGGGAAAAACTGGACTTCTTCACACCAAAGCAATGTTTCTTCAACAATCTACGATAACTTTGCACTTGCTGGTGGACTCTGCCTCCCAAATATCTAAACAGAAAAGCGATACAATCAAACGCATTCACGCTTAAAGTAAAATAAAGGCATCCGCTTTTATTCCGAAACGAATAACGTCAGCCTCATCTGAGAGATTGATGTTATTGACTCTTTTTATGCCATAACATTCCCTTCAGCAAGGAAATTCAATCAGATATATGAAACTTCTCTTTTGTGACAACACCATCTGGGGGTTGTGCAACTTTCGTGAGCCTGTGTTCAGGCATTTCCATGAGCGCGGGCATGAGA
>DWUP01000154.1 GCA_020012075.1 Candidatus Avibacteroides avistercoris | reverse complement strand
TGTGAGAGTATATCCGGTCAGTGTGGCGAGCAGGCTGCGCTCGCCGGTGTAAACCGGTGTGTCAGGGCATCGGGCGATGATGTCTGCCGCATCGCCTGTGATGTGCCGTCTTTCGCATAGGATGGCTGTGGGGATGAGGCCGGCATCGAGTGCCACACGTATGACTTTGGGGCTTTCAGCGATGAAAATACCGAGCTCCGGCTCTATACGGTTGCGCAGTTGGGCTTCGGTCATTGTGGCAAATGCTGCGATGCCCGGATGGTCGAGCGATGTGATTTCGATGATTGGCATGGTGGGGGTGTCAAATGAAAGCACCTCGCCGGTTGTGCCGGCGAGGTGCCTGGTTTGTCTCTGGTCAGATGGACTCGTGCCGCATCATTCAGCCAGCTGTGCAGGTGCTGAATAGGTGCGTGCGCCGAGCTCTTTGTCAAGCATGTAGAGGCCGAAGCCGTTGTCCTTGATCAGGCGCAGGTTGTCGATGGTGTCCTGCACGGTCTTTTCTTCCTCGACCTGTTCATCGATGTACCACTTCAACATGCTCTGCGTAGCGAAGTCTTTCTCTTCGAGTGCGATGGCATATAGGTTGTTGATTCTTTCGGTGACATTGTTCTCATGTGCCAATGTCTCCTCAAAGCAGTTGAGCGGTGATGTCCACTCGGTCTTTACTTCATTGATTGGTTTGAGTGTCACCTTGCCGCCTCTCGACAGGATGTAATTGACGAAGATTTGTGCATGGTCTTGCTCTTCCTTGAATTGCACGCTAAACCATTTGGCAAATCCGGGATAGCCGGCATGTGCCAGATAGGATGACATTGACAGATAGAAATAAGCCGACCAGAATTCAGCATTGATCTGCTCGTTCAAAGCATCTTCTACTCTTTTGTTGATCATACTACGGATATTTATGATTGTCAGTATTGTTCTTTTTCATTCGGGAAGTCGCCGGTCTTGATGTCTTTTATGTAATTGGCCAATGCCCCGGTTATTACTGTGTGCAGGTCGGCATATTTGCGGAGGAATCGAGGAGTGAAACCGTCATTCATCCCCAGCATGTCTTGAGCGACAAGCACTTGTCCGTCCACTTGCCCACCGGCTCCGATGCCTATGACGGGGATTTCGAGCTCTGAGGCTACGCGCCCTGCCAGCGATGCAGGTATCTTTTCGAGCACTAAGCCGAAGCAACCGGCTTCTTGCAGCAGGTGTGCGTCTTTTATGAGTTTGTCAGCCTCCTTGTCTTCCTTGGCCCTGACTGTATAGGTCCCATACTTGTTTATGGATTGGGGCATTAATCCGAGATGTCCCATTACCGGTATGCCTGCGGCAATTATCAGTTTGACCGTCTCGATGAATTCTTCGCCGCCTTCCAGCTTGATGGCATCAGCATGGCTCTCTTTCATTATTCTTATGGCGCTGTCCAGTCCCACGTAGGGGTTGCCCTGATAGGTGCCGAATGGCATATCGACCACCACAAGTGCTCTCTTGACACCGCGCACTACGGATTTACCGTGATAAATCATCTGGTCGAGTGTTATGGGCAGTGTAGTGACATTGCCGGCCATTACATTCGATGCGGAGTCGCCGACAAGGATTACATCCATCCCGGCTTCGTCCACAAGTCTTGCCATGGTATAGTCATAGGCTGTGAGCATTGAGATCTTTTCTCCTCTTTGCTTCATCTCCCACAGGCGGTGGGTAGTAACTTTTCTTGTATCGTTGGAAATGTAGCCGCTCATTTTATCAAAAGACATGTTTGTGTAAACCGGTGCAAAGTTAAATGTAAATTCTTGCAAAGTGCAATCATATATTCTTATTTTTGTGGCAACAAGTTAAACTGATTATAGATGAAATGCTTCAAACAGATGTCCGCATTGCTTGTCTCTGCGGCTGTCATAGCCTCGTGCGGTAGCGGGGGTGTGGACAATGACTATACACGTTATGTCAATCCTTTTATTGGGACAGATTTCACCGGCAATACCTATCCGGGTGCGACGGTCCCGTTCGGCATGGTGCAGTTGAGTCCTGACAATGGTACGCCCGGTTGGCACAGGATTTCCGGATATTACTATCCTGACAGTACGATTGCGGGGTTTAGTCATACGCATTTGACGGGTACGGGTGCGGGCGACTTGTATGATATAATGTATATGCCGGTGACAAACCCTTATCGCGAAGCCAAAGATTCAATCCTCGGCATATATTCCATGTTTGACCATGCTGACGAAGAGGGTGTCGCCGGTTACTACCGGGTTAAGTTGGCGGACTATGGCATTACGGTCGAGCTGACGGCTACTGAGAGGTGCGGCATCCAGCGGTATACATTCCCCGAGGCTTCGTCATCGGTATTCCTTAATCTTAAGAAAGCGATGAACTGGGACGCGACTGTCGATTCGCATATCGAGGTGGTCGATTCGGTCACACTGCGTGGTTACCGCTATTCTACGGGGTGGGCTGCCGACCAGAGGGTATATTTCTATGCGAAACTCTCGCGGCCGTTTGACGATGTAGAAATCCAGTCGGTGCCGATGTCTGTCGGTGAAGGGCAGACGGGTGCAGGATGTGTGGCGCGGCTCGATTATGAAACTGCCGAAGGAGAGCAACTCGTCATCCGCACCGCTCTGTCCGGCACGAGCATGGAAGGGGCACAACGGAATTTTGAGGCAGAAGCTACGGGCGAAGATTTCGACGCATACGTCGCTGCCGCCAGAGGCAAATGGAATACAGAGCTTGGGAAAATAGTCGTAGACAGCGATGATGAAGATTTGAAGACTTGTTTCTACACCGCACTCTATCACACCATGACTGCACCGACAATCAGCAGTGACGTAGATGGCACTTATCGCGGGGTGGACAAGCAGTTGCACAAGGCTGAGCATGTGACATACGGCACATTCTCATTGTGGGATACTTACAGGGCTGAGCATCCGTTGCTGACGATTTTGCACCCTGAGCGGGTCAATGACATGGTGAAGTCATTCCTTGACCACTATGACCAATTCGGCCGCTTGCCGGTGTGGAATTTCTATTCAAATGAGACAGACATGATGATAGGATATCATTCAGTCCCCGTCATCGTGGATGCATATATGAAAGGTATAGGGGACTTTGACGCGCAAAAGGCGTTGGATGCCTGCATTGCTACCGCCAACAAGGATGATTACCGCGGCATAGGTTTCTATAAAGAGCACGGCTATGTCCCTGCATACACCGAGCCCGACAAGTGGGAGAACTGGTCGTTGTCGAAGACGTTGGAGTATGCCTACGACGATTGGTGCATCGCACTGATGGCCGACAGCTTGGGCAGGGAAGATGTGGCTGCCGAGTTTTATGCGAGGTCGCAGAACTACCGCAACGTATATAATCCCGCAACTACGTTCATGCAACCGAGGAATGAGCGTGGAGAGTTTGTCACTCCATTCAATCCTGACGACTATACAGAGGACATCTGCGAGAGCAATGCATGGCACTATTTCTGGTCAGTGCAGCATGACATCGATGGTCTGATTGACTTGGTGGGTGGAACCGAGCGTTTCGAGCAGAAGTTGGACAGCATGTTTACTTATGCTCCGCACTCTGACGCCGAGCTCCCGATTTTCAGCACGGGGATGATTGGCCAATATGCTCATGGCAATGAGCCGAGTCATCACGTGGCTTATCTCTACAATTACGTAGGCAAGCCGTGGAAAGCACAGGAGATTCTGGCCGAGATAATGCATGAGCTCTATCGCAACGCGCCGCACGGTCTGTGCGGCAATGAGGACTGCGGGCAGATGTCGGCGTGGTTTGTCCTCAGTGCCATGGGATTCTATCCGGTCAATCCGGTGGGCATGACCTATGACCTCGGTACGCCGTTGTTCCCGAGGGTGGAAGTGTCGCTGCCTAACGGCAAGACTTTCACCGTCGTGGCCAAAGGCTTGACTAAGGATAATGTGTATGTCAGGTCTGTCACCTACAACGGGCAGCCTCTCGACAGGCTGACCATCACCCACGACATGATAATGTCTGGTGGCGAACTGGTGTTTGAGATGGCTGCCGAGCCTGCTGTCTGACGCGATGGCAACGGATGTGTGCGGTGCCGTCTATCGTGACGGACGGCTGTTGCTCGAGACGGAGGTGGCCGGGACATTCTTCAGCAGTGACGCGGCATACGCGGCCCAATACATCACATTCGGCACTACACTTGAGCTGCGTCGTGACCCGGGCAATGTGTTCGACGGCAATGCCGTCGCTGTCCATGTGCATGGACTGCACTTGGGATGGGTGCCGCAGAAAGAAAATCATGACATCGCCCGCCTTATGGACGCCGGGTGCAAGCCGGTGTGTCGTGTGCATGGCATCAGATGGGTGGGGCATACGCTGAGAGTCACCGTCAGGATCAGCCTGCCGGAAGGGTGACAGAGATTTGCTAAGCCGTCTGCTGCCAATGGCAAGCAGTGTCGTTGCCATGGCATACGGTGCTGTGGCCGATGGCATCAGATGGTATTGCGCGCGTGATAGTATGCTATTGGCATTGGCATAGTATGTAAAAATCCCGGATGTCACATCGTGGCATCCGGGATTTCGCTTGTCCGGTGGCCGGCCTTGCGGCCGTCACTATCGTTTGACTGCTTTTACCTTATATCCGCACCGCACTTTGCCATCGACCATGCTGGCGAGTTTGTGCTTGTCCATCTGGCGGCGCAGTGGTGATATGCGGTCCACGAACACATGGCCGTCGAGGTGGTCAAACTCATGCTGCATCACGCGGGCCAGATAGCCTTCGACCCATTCGTCGTGCTCGTTGAAGTCTTGGTCGAGATAGCGTACATGCACTTTTGTGGGACGCTTGACGTTCTCATGGAGTCCCGGCAGGCTGAGGCATCCTTCCTCCATCGTGGCCATCTCATCGCCTGTCTCGACGATATGGGCATTGATATAGGCGCGGCGGAAGCCTTTGTATTCCGGCATTTCGTCAGACAGCACGTCGAGACTGATGACTACCACGCGTATCGGCAGTCCTATCTGTGGAGCGGCGAGGCCTACTCCGTCGGCCGCATCCATGGTCTCAAACATGTTGGCAATCAGTTCATTCAACTCCGGATAGTTGCGGTCGATGTCTTTTGCCGTCTCACGCAGGACGGGTTGGCCGTATAAATAAATGGGTAATATCATATTTTTTAGTTTGGATTGTCTTGGTTGTCAGATGGTGTCGGTCGCTGCCGCGCGGTTGTCCATATAGCTTTGCAGGATGATTGTCGCGCTGATTTCATCCACCATCCCTTTGTCTTTTCTGATTTTGTTCTTTAGTCCTGCCTCGGTCATGGCGTGTTGTGCGAGGATGGATGTGAAGCGTTCGTCTACGAAGGCTATTGGTGTGGTCACTGCCGCTTTCAGTTTTTTGACAAACGGCCTGATATAGGTCATGCTCTCAGAGTATTCGCCTGACATCTGGCGGGGAAGCCCGATGATGATCTGCTCTACGTCCTCGGCGGCCACATAGCGTGTGATGTAGTCGAGTGCGTCACATGCGCGGACTGTGGTCAGCCCGTTGGGCACGATCTGCAGTATGTCAGTGACGGCCAGTCCCACACGCCGCCGCCCGTAGTCTATGGCAAGGATGCGTCCCATGTCATGTCGTCAATAGACGAATCTCACGTTGTCGATCCACAGGGTGTTGCCTACCGAGCCGATATATGCTCCCCCGTGGCTCGATGAGAAGCGCAGCACGACGTGTGTCGGCTTGTCGCCGGCATCTCCCCAGCCTACTTCGCGAATTGGCATTACTTCGCCCTTGCTGTTTTTAGTATAGTAGGGGTTGTCTACGGTCAGCCTTTCGATTTCGTTCAAGTCGCCTCTTGACGAGATGTCCCCGTACTCGATGTCGAGGGTGAAGTCATTGACCCATCCGTCTGTCGATTGCGGGAAGCGGTAGGACAGTGTGCCTATGCGTTTGGCATAGACGTTGCCTTCGGCATCTTCCCATCTCTTTTGCAGCACCAGATAGACTTCGGGATAGTCTTTGCCTGCCACGGTGCGCTCTTTGCCAAACCCTGTGATTTTCTGTCTGTCGGGTGCGCCTGTCAGCTTGGCTTTGTAGTCGAAGCGCAGTGCTTTGGGGCATTTGGTAAATGGCACTCCCATCATCAGTTTGCCGAGTGGATTTTTGGTGTTCTTGATAGGCTCATCCACGCCTCCGAGGAAGATGCTGCCCGATGCCAGCACAGTGATGTCCACCATGCCCAGCACTTTGACCTGCTCGACGAGTGTCTCCATCCGTGCACACTTCCCGTCGCCGCGCTTTTCAGGGAAGACAGACGTGCTGCATTTGACGATGCCGGCGACTTTGGCCATCACGTTGGAGGTGGCCCACGGTGATTTGACGTTGAATGTGTATGGGCGGTCGCCTTTGATGACTTGGTAGGGGGCTATTTCGTGGAGTGTCTTGGTGTTGCCTCCTATTACGAATGATTCTTCGATTTCCCTCACGAGCCATTGGTCCATATTCCCGCAGTTGAGCATCTCTTCTTTGTCTTGTGCGTATATGGCGGCCGCAGGCATTGCGGCCAATAGCGACATTGCTAAAAGTTTGGTGATCTTTATCATGCTAATAGGACTTTTTATCATTGCAATTTGTAATCCCAGTCTTTGAGAGGCTTGGCCCAATGTGTCTCGACGAGTTCTACGGTTCTGGGGTCGTATTTGTAGGCATTCTTTTTATATCCCTTTTTCTTGCTGAGGTATGCCTCAATGCTGTCATGTGCCTCGTCGTAGCCGGGAATTCTGAGCTTAGAATAGATGTCGCGCGTCATCTGCGACGGGTTGGCCTCGAAATCTTCAAACTTGACTTCTATGAGATTGTCTTGCGGGATGAGATGTTTGTCTGCCTCATAGCGGTCATAGAGCTTCATGTAGATGTCGAGTATGTTGCTTTCGAGTTGCGTGTCGCTGATGTCTTCCAGTTTGAGAGGCTTTATCGTATTGGTGAAAAAACTTCGTGTGCTCTCGAATACGGTATAGGGATTGCGCATCAAGTAGATGAACTTAGCATCGGGGAACAT
>DWUP01000014.1 GCA_020012075.1 Candidatus Avibacteroides avistercoris | reverse complement strand
CCTTCATTATGCAGCCGCCATTCTGCCAGTCCCGCTGTTGCCTGTCGCGCCCCGTCAGAGGCATATCGCCGTGACATCTGTCGCCATTCGCCGCACCATCAGATGCTGCTGAAATTTCTTAGGCTGCAAATATATATTTTTAGGTTAGAGATACATGTTTTTAGGCTGGAGATATATATTTGCAGCCTAAACTTTTGCGGCGGCATACTGTTCTGCTGCCGATGACAAGCCGATTGCAGCCATTGGTATCCACACTTTTATATTTTGCATATTAGTGGATGATGTTTTTCACCTTTGGCAATAAAGTACTAATTTTGCAGCAAATTAATAGAGATTAAGTCATTATGATAAACAGAGTTCTTATCCGTTCAAAAATCATCCAACTGGTCTACGCCCACTGCCTGAACAAAGGCAAGTCGCTCGAAGTGTCTGAGAAAGAGTTGGTCTACAGCATGTCCAAGGGCTATGACCTCTACAATTATTTACTCCTTTTGTTGCCGGCCATCACAGACTATGCAAGGAAAAAAATAGAGATTGGCAAATCCAAACTCCAACCGACAATCGAGGACTTGCGTCCCAATACAAGATTTGTGGAAAATATGCTGGTCGCACAGCTCGAGGCCAATCAGCAGCTCAGGGACTTCAAGGAAAGGCAAAAGAAGAGTTGGGACAACCATCCCGAAATGGTGAAGGCTCTGTATGACACAATAGTCGCGACAGATGTATACAAGGATTATATGGGCAAGGAAACGACTGACTATGCCTCTGACCGTGAATTCTGGCGCAAGACGTACAAGACTGTCATTTGCAACAATGAGAATCTGGACAGCTTCTTCGAGGAGTTGAGCCTGTATTGGAACGATGACAAGGACATAATCGACACCTTTGTCTTGAAGACAATCAAACGTTTCAACGAAGACACTCAGCCGACAGACAAGATTATACTGCCCGAATTCAAGGATGACGAGGATAGGAAATTTGCCTTGTCGCTATTCAACCGCTCGATAGTGAACATGGACTACTATCGTGATTTGATAAGCCACACAGTAAAGAATTGGGATATCGAGCGTATCGCCTTTATGGATGTGGTCATCATGCAGGTGGCATTGGCCGAGATATTGGCCTTCCCGTCGATACCAATCTCTGTCTCTTTCAACGAGTATGTTGAGTTGGCCAAGGTCTTCAGCACGGCAAAGAGCGGAGCTTTCGTCAATGGGACCCTTGAGGGAATTGTTAATCAATTAAAAAAAGAGGGCAAGTTGATAAAGTCTTTCTAAATTTGTGACGTTACAAATCATAAATATCAAGTTTAAATTATGACCAATTTATCGTTAGTCTTTATGCAGGCTGCGGCACCACAGCAAGGAAGCAGCTGGGGCTTTTGGATTATGATCATTGCAATGATTGCCATCATGTATTTCTTCATGATCCGTCCTCAAAACAAGAAACAAAAAGAACTTGCCAAATTCCGCAACGGTCTGCAGCAAGGCGATGAAGTCATCACAGCGGGTGGCATCTATGGCCGCGTGAAGACTGTCGAGGCCACATTCGTCATATTGGAGATTGCCGATGGTGTGAGGATCAAGATCGACAAAAACTCTATTTACGCTAATGTGAATGACACTCAGCAAGACAAGAAATAAACATCGACGGATGAAATGCTCAACAAAAGACACATAAGGGCATTATTCAAGTTACGTTACAGACAATTCAGGAACTTCTTGTTTAGTAATAAATTCAAGGAGTTTCTGTTTTTTTTGATTTTTGTATTTATTGCTACGGTATTTTGGTTGCTCAATGCCCTTAATTACAATCTTGAGGACAATGTGACAATCAACGTCAATGTCAAGAACTCGCCGGATGACATAATGTTTATCACCCCTGAGTCGCAGCAGATATCAGTCAGGATACGTGATAAGGGTACGAAGCTCATCAATTATATCAGAGTCCGTGACATGTCTATCGATATTGATTTTGAGGAAATCAAGGACAAAGAAGGGAAAACGACACTCCCTGTGAGCGATTTGTTGGCAAGCTATGGAATGTTCCCCCAGACCACTTCTGTTATAGCAATTAATCCGGATACGTTATTCTTTGAATATACAAATTCCAAAGCTATAAAGCTGCCGGTCAGGATTAACTCGGCAGTACGCCCTGACATATACCACTACATAAAGTCGGTAACGGTGCAGCCCGACAGTGTAGTAGTCTATCTGCCGATAATGAACACTACACCATACGATTATGTTGAGACATTGCTGGTCCCTCAACAGACGTTGAGCGACACGTCTACCATTGCCGTGCAACTGAAGGAAATACCCGGCGCCAAACTGATTCCCGAGGTAGTGGAAGTGTCGTATGATGTAGATATTTATGTGGACAAGACCATGTCCATCCCTGTCACCGGGATAAACTTCCCGACAGGGATTGAACTGAAGACTTTCCCGACGAGAGTCGATGTCTCATTTCAAATCGGCTCGGACTATCTGAAGAATATCAAGGATGGGGATTTCAGTGTTGTCGTCGATTACAATACACTCGACTTGAAGTCAGAGAAAGCCAATGTCAGGCTTGATATTATCCCTGATGATGTGAGGAATGTGCGTCTTGTACAGCCACAAGTAGACTATCTGCTCGAATGGAATAGCGCATCGACGGGAGGTGAAAGTGATTAAGGTCGGCATAACAGGAGGTATCGGCAGCGGCAAGAGCGTTGTCGCACGTATCCTTAGGGTGTTAGGGTATAAAGTTTATGATTGTGACAAGTCTGCCGCGGGAATATTATTGTCGGACATGTCGGTAAGGGCTGCTCTGGTCGATTTGCTGGGTGATGATATATACTTGCATGACGGGCGTCTCAATAAGGCCAAGATGTCCGGTATGCTTTTCAATTCGCCATCTGTGCGTGCAGATGTCAATGCCATAGTGCATCCTGCTGTCATTGCAGACTTCATCAGATGGGCTGAGATGCATAGTGCTGACAGATTGCTGTTTGTCGAGTCGGCTATACTGGCAGAGTCCGGATTGATATCTGCCGTAGACAAGTCGATAATGGTCAGTGCACCACGCCCGGAGCGTCGTGAGCGTGTGGCCAGCCGTGATAACATATCTGTCGCACAGGCTGACGAAAGGATAGCGAGCCAAATGCCTGATGAGGACAAGTGCCGATTGTGCGACTTCGTCATAAGCAATGCCGCCGGTGACCGCTTGTTGCCTCAGATTCGCGAAGTGATAGGCAGCTTGTTGCAAGATTGAAGCCTTAGGTATAAACGAATTCCGGCAAGGTGCAAATCATACCTTGCCGGAATTCGTTTATTGCTGTTCTTGCAGCTTCAGAGTCTTTCGAGTTGCACGGTGAAGTGCCTCATTAGCGGGGCTTCCCATGTTATTCTCACTCCACGTTTTATATCATGGCGGCGATCAAATACATTCTTGAGTGCCACTGCAATGACATCCATGTGGTTGTTGGTATATACACGACGTGGGATGGCCAGACGCAACAAGTCAAGACCGTTGAAGCGGTTTTCCCTTGTCACGGGGTCACGGTCGGCCAAGAGATAGCCAATTTCGCATCCGCGTATACCGGCTTCAAGATACAGTTCGATAGTAAGCGTCTGTGCCGGGAATTCTTCTTTTGGAACCTCGGTGAGTACGCGGTCGGCATCTACGAAGATGGCATGTCCTCCGGCGGGACGTTGATAGGGGATGCCGAATTCGTCGAGCCTCTTGGCAAGATATTCAATCTGCTTGATGCGTGTCTCGAGGTTGTCAAACTCGGTGTTTTCGTCCAATCCGATAGCGACTGCTTCCATGTCGCGCCCGTTCATGCCGCCGTAGGTGAGGTAGCCTTCAAACTGCACGCAGTAGCCTTTTGCCCCCTCATACCAGTCTTGTTTGTTAGTGGCAATGAAGCCACCCATATTGACGACAGCATCTTTCTTGGCACTCATTGTCATGCCGTCGGCATAAGAAAACATCTCTTTGACGATTTCCTTGATTGACTTGTCTGCATACCCGCTTTCTCTCGTCTTGATGAAATAGGCATTTTCGGCGAAACGTGCAGAGTCGAATATCACCGGTTTCCCATATTTGTCGGCCACACGCCTTACATCTTTCAGGTTTTGCATTGACACAGGTTGTCCGCCGGCGGTGTTGTTGGTGATTGTCACGATGATAAACGGCACTTTGTCGGCGTGGTCGGCCAGGACTTTATCCAGCTTGCCGGTATCTACGTTGCCTTTGAATGGCACTTCCAGCTGTGTGTCTTTGGCTTCGTCCACGGTGCAATCGACGGCAGACGCCTTGCGTCCCTCGATGTGTCCTTTTGTCGTGTCGAAGTGTGAGTTGCCCGGCACGATGTCACCCGGCTTGACGAGGTAAGAAAAAAGCACATTCTCGGCAGCGCGTCCTTGGTGTGTGGGGATTACATATCTGAATCCGGTCAGTCTTTCGATAGTGTCGCGCATGTGTCTGAATGACCTCGCGCCTGCATAGCTCTCATCACCGACCATCATCCCCGCCCATTGACGGTCGCTCATGGCATTGGTTCCTGAGTCTGTGAGCAGGTCAATGTAGACTTGTTCAGCTTTCAGTTGGAATACGTTGTAGTGTGCCTCTTTGATCCATTGTTCTCTTTCTTCTCTTGTGCTTTTCCTGATGGGTTCGACCATTTTTATTTTCCAGGATTCGGCAAATGGTAATTCCATAATTAGTGGTCTGTTTAAGGGTTAATATTCTGTTTTGCAATTTTACTCAATATTATCCTGTGGCCAAAACAAACATGAATAAATATTTGTAAAATTATCGCTGCCGTCTGATATATTTATTGTAAATGGCTGACGTGTGCACCGGTCTTTGGCAAATGCAGGGATGATTGTCTCTCTGTGGCCGTCTGTGTAGGGCAAGACCGGTATATGGTCAGATTGTAGCGCCGTGTGTCGTCGCCAGCCGGAGTGCCAGTGGGGCATACCATTGCCTGACTTCGTCTGCCGTCGGTGTGTGCGCACCGGGGAAATGGTAGGAGTGTGTGTAGTGTTGCAAGAAGACCGGTTCATAATGCGCTATGTCGTCGCGGCTGCCGAATAGCCCCCACACTCTGTCACGGTGTGCAGGATTGAAGGCATCCCATTGATGTTTTTGCAGGTCGGCGAATTCATCGGCTAGCCGGCGGTCGATGACCATCTCCTGACGGCCGTCGGTGCGCGGTGACTTGTAGTGGTGTATACCGATGTGCCCGGCGACGAATTGCGACATCTCGAAGTGCGGATTGCCGAGCAGAGCCGGGAGTCCGAGGCGCGAGGCGATAATCTGTGCAAGGAATGCGCCGTTGCTGTTGCCCACCAGTATTGACGGTTTTTCCGTCTGGCACAGATGCATGACCAATTGCAATGCTTCACCGGGGTGCAGGGGCAGGTCGGGTGAGAGGACTGTCGCTTTGCCAGACAGGCTTTGGCGCAGGGCCTGTGCGGGGACACAACTGCCTGAGGCAAAAAATCCGTGCAGGAATAAGACTTTATATGTCATCATGTGCCTCCTTGCGCCGGTGGCTGTCCCCGCGGCAGTGTCTCTGTGCGCGGGGTGTCACCGTGGGATCTGTTATTATCCTTTGACGTAGACTTTGTGTGTATTGCGTCCGGTGCTCGTGATGCCTGATGCCGGGTCGTCGCTCCAGCGCTTGAGCTCTTTGGAAGCCGAGTAGCGCAACAGTCCTGTGAGCTTGCAATAGTCGTCGATGGTCATTACCGGATGTGTGTCAAGATAGGTTTGCGCCATTTTGAGCCGTTCGTCGGGGGTGTGTTGCCGGGATGAGCGGCGGAACTTCTCCGGTGCTCGCTCCAGACGGCATTGCTCGTCGGTGCGTCTCAGCAACTCTTTGTCGGCCTTGAAGCGGATATTGCCGATGCAAAGGTCGCGTGCGTCCACCTCGCGGCCGGCGGTGCGGGCATCCTGTTTGCCGTGCTTTTCGGCCACCTCCACTGCGGGCGTGAAGATGCCGATGCCGTCGATTTTGACAGAGCAGCCGCGTGACATCGCATCGGCTATCTCTGTGGCGAGTGACTGGATGAGGCCTTTGACTTCACCCGGTGTGAACGTGCTGGCGTGGGCTATTGCCTCGGCTATCTGGTCGGTGCTTGTCTGGCCTGTCAGTTTTAGTCTTGGGAATTTGATGCGTCGCCCGTCTTCGTTGGGCAGGTTTGATTCTTGTAATTCGTAGTATGCCATAGTCTGTCGTTTAGTATGTTGTTTGCATTAGTGTGATCCACCGGTTTTGTGGCTGCCTGCCGGGCTTATCCGGCCGACATGCCTTGCAGTGCAGTGCGGCATCTGATGTAAATCGTCTTAGCATCTGACGCCATTCCTTGTTTTTAGGCTAAAGATATGTATTTTTAGCCTAAAAACATATATTTGCAGCTTAGCAATTATATATTTTTAATCTAAATTTTGTCGGTGGGGTTGATTGTCAGCGTGATGTGTGTCTGATGTTTTGCCGCAGGATGCCCGGGGAAGGTCTGTCTGAATCGGGCATGTGCGACAATATGCTCCGGCGCAGGTCTCTGATGTATAAAAGGCGAGCCCGTGACCTTTACAGGTCACGGGCTCGCTGCCGGGTTATTGCTGTCGTGTCATTGGTTGCGGCCGTGGCAATGCTTGTATTTTTTGCCGGAGCCGCAGGGGCACGGGTCGTTGCGGCCTATGACTTTCTCTGATTTCATTGGTTCGGCTTTGGCATTTTCGCGTGTGTCGCGGCTTGCCACCCGGCTCATCTGGCTTGTGACATCTTGTCCGCCGGGCTGGTTGGCTTGTGGTGCCTGATGTTGTGCAGGCGGTGCCTGACGCACTTCAGACGGTTCTTGTACCGGTATCTGGCCACGCATGAGGACTGAGATTGTGCCGTTGTTGATCTTTTCGACCATGTTGTCAAACAGGTTCACCGACTCGAGTTTGTAGATGAGCAACGGGTCTTTCTGCTCGTAGCTGGCGTTTTGCACCGAATGTTTCAGCTCGTCGAGCTCTCGGAGGTTTTCCATCCATGCTTCGTCGATGGTGTGTAGGAGGATTCGTTTCTCGAATTCTTTCACTATCGACTTGCTTTCGCTCTCGTAGGCTTCTTTCAGGTTGCATTGGAGATTGTACATCCGTTTTCCGTCAGTGATGGGGATGAGGATGTTCTGGTAGACGCTGCCTTGCTCCTCATAGACTTTCTTGATGACAGGATTTGCGATTTCTGCCATTCTTTCGGTCTTGCGCTTGAATGTCTCCATTGCGGCATTGAATGCCTTTTCGGCCAATTCGTCTTTGTTTGCTTTTTGGAATTCCTCTTCGCTGAATGGCACTTCCATGGCCATTATTTTGAAGAAGCTCATTTTGGCATCCTGATAGTCGCTTGAATTGACGATGCTGGCGCAGCGTTCCCATATCATATTGACTATGTCCATCCCGATGCGTTCACCCATCAGTGCGTGGCGGCGCTTGGTGTAGACGACTACGCGTTGTTTGTTCATCACGTCGTCATATTCGAGCAGGCGCTTGCGGATTCCGAAATTGTTTTCTTCGACTTTCTTTTGTGCCTTTTCGATGGCGTTGGAAATCATTTTGTGCTCGATCATCTCGCCTTCCTTGAAGCCCCATTTGTCCATCAACGAAGCTATGCGGTCGGATGAGAAGAGTCGCATCAGGTTGTCTTCCAAAGAGACGAAGAAGACGGATGACCCCGGGTCTCCTTGTCGGCCGGCGCGCCCGCGGAGCTGTCTGTCCACACGTCTCGACTCATGGCGTTCTGTGCCGATGATGGCAAGTCCTCCGGCTGCTTTTACTTCGGGGCTGAGTTTGATGTCAGTACCACGTCCGGCCATGTTGGTGGCTATTGTCACCGTACCGCTAAGTCCGGCTTGTGCGACGATTTCGGCTTCTTTCTGGTGTAGTTTCGCATTGAGGACGTTGTGCTCGATTTTTCTCATTTGGAGCATCTTGCTCAGCATCTCTGATATTTCGACCGATGTCGTGCCGACGAGGACGGGGCGGCCCTGCTCGTGCATCTTGATTATTTCGTCGATGACAGCCTTGTATTTCTCGCGTTTGGTCTTGTATACACGGTCATTCATGTCGATGCGTGCGATGGGCTTGTTGGTGGGGATGACCACTACGTCGAGTTTGTATATGTCCCAGAATTCTCCGGCTTCTGTCTCTGCCGTACCTGTCATGCCGGATAGCTTGTGGTACATGCGGAAATAGTTTTGCAATGTTATGGTGGCGAATGTCTGGGTTGCAGCCTCGACTTTGACATTTTCCTTTGCTTCGATGGCTTGGTGCAGGCCATCAGAGTAGCGGCGTCCCTCCATGATACGCCCTGTCTGCTCGTCGACTATCTTTACTTGCCCGTCAATGACGACATATTGGTCATCCCGCTCGAACATGGCATAGGCTTTCAACAACTGGTTTATGGTGTGTACGCGTTCTGACTTGATGGAATAGTCGGCCAGCATCTCATCTTTCTTTGCCAGTTTCTCTTCTTCGTTGAGGTCTTTCTGACCTTCAAGTTCCGATAGTTGGCTTGTGATGTCAGGCAATATGAAGAATGTCGGGTCGGAAGCATATTTGGAGATGAAGTCGATGCCTTTGTCTGTGAGGTCGACGGAATTTAATTTTTCGTCTATGACAAAGTAAAGCTCGTCGGTAGCCTCGTGCATTCGCTTATTGTTGTTTTCCATATATATTTCTTCCGTCTTGAGCATTCCGGCCTTGATGCCCGGCTCACTGAGGAATTTTATGAGAGCTTTGTTCTTTGGCAATGCTTTGTGCGAGCGGAACAATGAGAGCCATCCGGCTTCTTGCTCTTCTTTCTTGTCTGACTGAATCAGTTTGCGTGCGTCAGAGAGTAATTTGGTGGCCAGTGCGCGCTGTGTGTTGAAGAGGTTTTCAACCATTGGCTTGAACTCTTCGAACATTTGTACTTCGCCTTTAGGCACAGGACCTGAAATGATGAGCGGTGTCCTCGCGTCGTCAATCAAGACGGAGTCTACCTCATCGACTATGGCATAATTGTGGGCTCTTTGTACCAAATCTTTCGGGTTGCCGGCCATATTGTCGCGGAGGTAGTCGAAGCCAAATTCATTGTTGGTGCCAAACGTGATGTCTGCCATATATGCTTTTCGACGGGCTTCTGAATTTGGCTTATGTTTGTCTATGCAATCGACGCTGAGTCCATGGAATTCATAGAGGGGACCCATCCATTCTGAGTCACGTTTTGAGAGGTAGTCATTGACTGTTACCACATGTACACCATTGCCGGTCAATGCATTGAGGAATACGGGGAGAGTAGCGACGAGGGTCTTGCCTTCACCGGTGGCCATCTCTGCAATTTTCCCTTTGTGTAGGACTACTCCACCGAAGAGCTGCACGTCATAGTGTACCATATTCCATGTGACTTCATTGCCTCCGGCCATCCAGTGATTGGCGTATATGGCCTTATCTCCTTCGATGCGTACAAAGTCTTTAGTATTTGCAAGTTCGCGGTCGAAATCGGTAGCTGTCACTGTAATCTCAGCATTGTCCGTGAATCTTTGTGCCGTGTTCTTGACTATGGCAAAAGCTTGAGGAAGTATTTCGTCAAGTGCTTTTTCATATTTGTCGAGGACTTCCTTTTCCAATTTGTCAATTTGGTTGAATACGTCTTCACGGTCTTCCAATTCAAGAGTTTCGACTTTAGCTTTTAGCTCGTCGATTTTCTCTTTCTCTTCTTTGGCTGAACTTTGCACATAAAGTTGTAGTTCCTTTGTCTTGGCACGCAACTCGTCGTTGGACAACTTCTCTATCTCGGGGTAGGCATCTTTTACTTTCTGTACCCAAGGCTGTATCTCTTTCATGTCTCGGGTAGACTTATTACCGAAAAGCTTTTTAAGAATATCGTTTAATCCCATTTTGTTTAATGTGTTGTTAGTTTATTGCTTAGGATATAAGCGTTGGCAAAATTAATCAAATTAGTCAATATGAGTTTTTTGTCCATGTCATATATTGGTCATGGGTCTTGCCGCTGCTGCATTTGGGGCTCTAATCCTAAGGTAATAAGCTACGGTCGGTGCTACTACGTTGTTGTTTACTGGGGTTTCAATCAATTCACTTTTTATATTGCTTCCCCAGAAGAATATAGGTGATGCAATAAAGTTGGCCCTGTCTATTCTGTATTCGTATGAATTTTCATCGCGCGATGACCATCCCGGCTGCAAATCATACATGATGTCGCCAGAACGTCTGTAGTTGAAAATATTGCGCCACTGTTGAAGTGCAGGGTCCCATGCACCTATTTGAATACGTTTGGCGGTGTAGGCGTTGGCTATGCCGTCGAATGTGGAGAGAAACTCTGTCGCATCTATGGCAAGACTGTCATAGTTTAGCTTCCTCTCTTTTATTAATTCGTTATTGAGGTAAATTTGATTGTTGGAATAGCCTGCCACATAGTTGCCCTGTCCGTGCTTGGCCATCAGATACATGTTGAGCAGTGCTGTGCATCTGTTGATATAGAATTCTCCCGATGGTATCCTGTATTTTTTGAGGTCAGCATTCTCTTTCCCGACATATCCGGTGGCTGTGACTACTACCATAAGACGGTCATGGCCGCCTGACTTTTTCGCAGCCATATCAATTATGCGTGCCAATTGCCTGTCAAGGCGCGCATAAGTGTCTTGAATTTCAAGTGCACACTCGATAGTGCTCTTATCATCGAAATTGCCTGCATACAGGGTGATGGCCAGAAGGTCAGGTATGTCATCTTCACCTATTTTGCTGTTATCGAAGCATTGCTGTGCCATATTGGCAATCTCTTCGTTGACCATGGCACTTTTGATGAATTTCTTGAATTTGAGAGCCCTGAAATCCTTGAAGTCGTAACGGAAATCTTTCTCTTCCCATTCTGTCGTGAGATAGACATAGGTCTTTGGATCGAGCAGGGGACGCCATTCATATTTTTCGATAGTATTGTCGGGCGAGCAAGTGTCATTATATTGGTTAGCCCAATAAGGCATGTCTTTGTAATAAGTCGTAGAACACCACTTCCCATTCTCTTCGTTTATCCACAATGCGCTATTGGCATTGCGGCCGGCAGCCAATATTGCACTCTCAGCTTCGGCTGCTATGGAGTAGACTAATGCTTTGTCTTGTGTTGCAATCTTGAGTTCGTCGGCCAATGTGGACACCATCAACTTCTCGGGCGAGACACTTTGTTTGGTGTAATTGCCTAAGTAATTTCTGTCGTCAATGCAACTCACGAGCCGTTCCTTCTGACGGTCAAACCATTCTCTGCCGATGATGCCGTTGATTGATGGCGATGTCCCTGTGTGTATGGCTGCTGTTGCCGAAGCTATGTCTGGGTTTATGAAGTTGTGGAAGCCGTCGCGGCATGTCGTGCCCTCGAGCATAAGCCGTTTGAACCCGTGTTCGCAGAACAATGGCGAGAAGCGCTCGAGATAGTCATAGCGCAACTGGTCGATGGTGATGCTCACCACGAGGCGCGGTGTCTGAGGCACGTTTTGTGCCTTGCCTTCGGCCAAGGCAAGCATTGCGAAAGCTGTGACGAGCAGCAGCTTCATGCGGTGGTCAGTGACTTGCAGTTTGTTCTCAGGGTGTAGCATATACTTCTTGTCAGCAAAGATAATGCCAAAAACAGTATGGCATCGTTGAAATCTTGGGGAATGACAAATATAAGTGCAAAAAACATCAAAATCACTGCCGCATTGGCAATATGGTAATATGATTTTCGACGCTTAGCTTCCTTATATATATATAATGGCAGTAGGAATAAGTGCAGCGGATGCATGAATACAAGCATGAAGTTGGGGGATGTGGCAGGATGTGTCGAGAAAAAGACCAAGAAAGCTATCACTATGCCACATAGTCCGGTAGCACCGAAAAGCAGAATGTCAAATACCCATATCGTTTTCCTAAATTTGAATTCAGCGGCGGATATAAGCATTGTTATGGCAAACAGCGTGACGAAGATTGCCATAGGCGATGGTGGGAGCCCCTGCTTGTTGTCTCTTGCAGGGGTTACTATCGTGTGAGGAGCATCGGCGAGTCTGATGCGTGTGCCTGTGGTGTCGGTGACAAATGCATGGTCGAGAGATGCCTTATAGTAGAATGGGGCAAACATTGCCGTGCGCAGGTCTATTGGTTCGTCGGCTTTGCTGCCTATGCAGATGTCCATGCCAAGTTCTGACCATTTATGACCACCAGCGAATTCATGAATGACCTTACGGAAGGTAGTGGGAGGCATAACCGTGTCATATACTACTTCTTTTCCGACAGCCTCTTCTATCTTGTCCCTTGCACGGGTCGTGCAATTGTCATAGAAGAAATTGTATCTGTAGACCCTGTTCTGCGGCTCATAGTTGGTCGTGAGCAGTGACAGGAGTGATTGTCTCTGGGCATCTGTGAGGTTTAAGCGCTGTTCGTATACAGATGACCCCCGGTAGTGGTATTCGGGCCAGAATCTGTCGAATGTGGTCAGGCCGAGCTGGTAGTCGGTCTCTCCTTTCACAAACCTCCAGATGAAGTGTGGAGTGCCAAAACTGAACATACCATAATTAAATACCAAATCTATCCCTTCCTCAGAGTCCCGGTAGCGTAGGGCGGTGTGACCAAACAATTCGTAGATTTCGTCACCGGGCGCACAAGTCAGCAGGCTGAATACGCCGTGCCGGCCGGCATCGTGTGCAGACGTTGTCTCTTGTCCGTGTCCTTGTGCAGTCAATGGCACAGGCAGGAGTGTGGCGCACAACATTACTAGAGCTATAAAGGTCTGTTTCATCTTGTCTTTAGTTTTTCCTTTTCTCCTCTTTTGATCCATTTTTCTATATGAATTGCCCACAGCAGCACCATCGTGCCATATACTGACGTCGCACCGGCTATGTCATGGGTCGGATAAAACCACTCCATCGCGTCATGGCATGTGCATGCGATGATGGCAATGCGCAGCAGATTGACCGTCAGGATGATTATGCCGCCGATAAGGATATATCCCACCTTTTGCTTCGCACGTCCCGGTGCGGTCAGCATGATGCAGGCGAATGTCACCACCTGTCTTAGTCCTGTACATCCGGGGCTTATGGTAAACAAAGTGTGTGAATTCTCATTCACAAGGCAATCACTGACGGTGCCGTCCGTCTCACGCCGTTGGTAGACGAATCCTTCTGACAGCCCGTTGCTCACGGCTACAGCGGCCTTGGCAGTGATGCGGCACAAGACATTGCCTGACCCATCTTCGCCTGCCGAAGTCTCTGTGTCAGATATCTTTCCGGCATCATTTGCTGTCATGGTGCGTGCCACATCAAATACCGCCTCACACATCATGACGGTCATGCACATGATCAGTGTGCAGCGTATTCTCATTTTGAGGCTGTCGCCGAATATATTGGTCAGGGCCATTAGCAGGCATCGCTTCATTATGCGGGTGCAAAATAACTATTAATTTGATGAGAGGGCAAATATGGCAAATGCTATTTGTCCGTGCGGTTATCGCGAATAGGCATGTGAGAAGCCTATCAGCTTGTCATATCTTTCGCCGAATGCTCTGTGATAGACGTAAACCGAATATTCATTCTCCGTCTCATAGAAATTGCCTTCGAGGTCTGCCGTCACGGGCCGTCCGCTGTTGTCGCGTGTCACATAGCGGTAGTTGTAAAGGCCTTGCTTGAGCAGCAATGTCTTCTCATAACATGCGAGCTCTCGATTGTAGGTCATGCGGCAATCGTCGTTCATCACATAGCCTGTCAGGCAGCCATAGACGTATACATCACTGTCATAAAATTCTTCGCCATAGAGCGTGAAATGTACCAGCATATAGTCGGCCTCGGTGTGGCTGTCATAGACGTTGTTGTTGCGTATGATATATCTCCCGTCCTGATCCTCGTCATAGTAGTAGTTGCGGCGCGGCTTGTCATTGTCGAGTGTGACGTGATAGTAAGGGGCGAAGTATTTTATGCTTGACAGGCCCATCATCACGTCGTTTTCATTGAGCATTTCGAAGCGTCTGAACTCATTGCCTGCATCGAAGATAAGTGCCTTTTCGTTGGCATATTCCAGTTTGCCTCCGCCCACATACGACGGTTTTGTCATTACGACCGCAGTGTTGGGGTCTTCATTTTGCATCACGACCACTTTGAGTTCGTTTTGGGGGATGCGGATGGCATATCCACCTTGGTTGATGATGACATTGATTTGCTGGTGGGTCTTGTTGGCGTCAATCAGCGTGTTGGATGATATCTCAGCACCTACGCTCACTTCCTGCCCGAGCACTCTGAACCGTGCTTCGGCCACCGTATTGTCGTCGTCATCGTATATCTCGATTATATAGTTGCCGGACAACTTGAGGCTTACTTTGTCGTTGGGGATTGTGAGGTCATAGTGGGTGTATTCGACGGTGGTATTGACCGAAGGCGCGTAGTCCTCGATGTCATTGCCGTTGAAACCATCGAGATAATCTATTTCGCTCATGTCTGACGGTGTCCAGTCCCAGTTGCAATGTGTGATGCGATAATTCATGTCGCAGTAATCATGCCCGAGGCGGTCGAATGAGACTGTCATCACATCGTCGCTATCCATCGTCAGCACAGGCGGCAAAGACCAGTCGTCATTGACCTCGACTTTTAATGATTTGATCAGATCGTCGTGCACGATGATGTCCTGTGCGCTGGCAGCCGAGGCGAGGAGCAGCGCGGCAGTGAGTGAAAGTACCTTGCCCATGTCTGTCATACTATTATTAATGGTGCAAAAACAGGCCTATCAAAAACCTGTTGAGATGGCAAAGAAAAAAGCATATATAAGAACTCCTAACTGGATTACAAAACCCAAAAGAGCAAAGCACAAGAACAAAATCAATAAGACAAGAAGTACTTTAATAAACGGACTAAAAGTGCTAAACATTTCCTTGATTGTCTCCAGAATATTTTTACGGTAGTCGTTGCTGTTGTTGTCCTTCAACTCGTTCATCTGTGTCGTTTTTTGCTTGCAAATATAAGACAATATAGCCTTGCACGTGTCGTTTGTGCCTCTCATCGCTGCCGGTAGCATAGGTCTATGTCAAGACCGGCAGTGGCGTCGAGGCCTATTATGCCGTGCGGGGCGTCTGCTCTCCATCGGCATCCGAATGTGCGGTCGAGGTAATCGAATATTATGAAATTGCTCATTATGGCATAGGCAAATCCCGTTGGCGTCAGGCGCTGGCTGCCATCTGCGAGGCTCTCATTAATGTAAATGCCGCACCTAAGGCCATATTGCTCCCAAAAACGGCTGTCGATGGTCATCTGCATTTTGTCTCTCGGGACGAGCATTGTCAGCAACGGCGGCTGTGGGTCTGACGATGCGTCGGCATTCATTCTCACGAAGAGTTGATAGTCTCCTTGCCGGTGCAGGATTACCGTCGTGTCGAGAGTCTCCATCCCGACGTAGCTGAAGATGAGGTGATGCTTGCCGGGTCTGAGGCTGTCGAGCATGAAATATCCTGCCTCGTCGGTCAGCGTGCCATGTCCCCGGCCGGTGTCCGTGGTGATGCTTGCGTGTGACAATGGGATGGCCAGTGTGTCGCATGGTGTCACCGGCATCAGGCCGATGACGCGTCCATAGAGCGATGTGCATCCGTGTGTTTGCTGTGCTTGGGCTGTCATGCAGATGATGATTGCTGCTATGAGTGCGACAGTCGCCTTGAGCTGTGAGAGTGTCGTTGAGTGGTTGATGGTCATCGGGCTTTATACGTTTTGTGCTGTTACAAATTTAATGATTGTGTTTGCATTACGGCGCAGCCCATAGCCTTTTGCGGCGCGTGTACAGAGGTTGCCGATTTGGGGTCTGACCTTTTGCCTGTCAGCATCATACCCTACGGGTGTTTTCATCTAATGCTATTGCCGTTTGGGTCGTATGTTTTTTTGCGTTAGCATTGTATGCCATGTCGCGGCCGTCTGGTGGCGGACAGGATATGCCATAACTTCAAATGTGGCATGTTTCCCGCAGGTGCAGCATATAAACAATCCGGCCACAGCCTGCATTAGGGCTGGCTGTGGCCGGGTGAGGGTAGGAGGGAGCCGCTCAGTGCATTTCGTCCCAATAGAATTCGTTGAGGAACATCCGTGCTATGAAGTCCCAGTTGTCATGCAGCAGTTTCTGGCCTTTTTCGGCGTTGAATCCCTTGCCGTCTGTCAAGAAGCAGGCATCGTGGAGCATGTCGTTGTCTTCGAGGTATTCGAGTAAATCTATCGGGCACATGCCTTTGTTGATGAACGGGAATACTCCTTTTCGCTCCGCTTCTTCTTTCTTATAGAGCGGGTTGTCCGCATCTTTTACATATTCGGCAATGTTGGTGGCAATCATTATTCCCTTGTCTTCTTCTGCGAAGAGGATGAAGTTGCGGCTCTTGCTCAGTTGGGTGGCAAGGTTGTCATTTGCCGGCCATTTGAGTTTGTCGGTGAAGAATTTGTTCACTTCCTCTATGTCGCCGAAGAAAGCTATGGGCTTGCCGTTGTTGGCTTCCATAAACTGTTGGTATACCTTGCGGTGCACATCGGCGAACCGTGAGCGGTCGGCCACTTTTTTGATGCTTTTGATTTGCGGATTGTCAGTATCAGTGAGCGAGATGACACCGCTGACATTCCATGTCTGGTCGTATTTGACGAATCCGCATATAATTATTGATTTGCCTTTTGCCAGTTTGTCAGCATCCTTAAATGTGCTTTTAGCGACCTCGATCACTCTTTCGCGCTGCATACAGTCGAGGGTGACGGTCTCATCTGTTATGTCGGTCACGAGCCAATGGTAGGTCTGCAGAGCCTCGATGCCGAGGTAACGGGATGCGGCTTCGGCTGTGTCGTCGGCCATGGCATGCAGCCAGTCTTTGACATACAGTGCGAGCGGGCCGCAAGGATATGTGAAGATGGTGTCTTGCATGATGCCATACATGAACATATTCTTCTGTTCGTCCGTAGCGTTCTTGAATTTGTCCATTATGATGCGGTGGTTCATCATGATGCGCTCTTGCGTCGAGGGCTCGATGAGGTAGGCGTGTGAGAAAAACCAGTTAAGCAACTGTTTGAGCAAAGGGAACTCCTTGTATACTTGTGGGTTTGAAAACAGTCGTGTCAGACGTTTGTTGCATGGAGCTTTGTCAAAGGTCTTGTTTATTTTCTCATAAAGCAATCCGGACACGGTGGTCAGGCTGTTGAGGAATGGAGGTATGATCTGGTGTGAAGGTTTGCCCGTCAATTCTTGCAGGGAATACCATATTATGAAGTTTATGTCTGTCACTTGCGGGCGGGAAGCATTGGTGTCTGCCGCACTCGCAAAGAATGGCAGACGCCGTCCGTAGAGGGCACAATGGCGTGTGATGAATGCTTTCCATAGGCCGAAGTCTGATTTGATGTCCTCGACGTATGCCGCCACGTATAGTGATACACGGCGTATGGCGTTGATGTTTATCTTGTCAGTGAGGTGGGATTTGACCCATGTGTCAAACAATGTGTTTGACAACTCCACGTAGTAGTCATCACTCTCTGCTTTAGTGTTGTAAGGATGCAGTTCATGCCATTCCTTTAGCTGGATTGGATTGATGGTAGGTTTATCCATTGTCTCGTCTTAATTTGTCTTTGGTTTGTAATGATTGCAGCCGTATATGGCTTTTCAGCTTTTAGGCATGGCAAATGTAGTGGTTATATCGGTAAAACTGCATTTGATTAATGAGTTTATTATGACTAAAAGATATAACTTTGCAACATCTGAACAAACCACAGCTCGAATGACTGTCTCACATATCAAATGTGTTGTCCTGTTTCTGCTGCTGTCGGTGCAGACCATTTGTCTTTGTGCCAAAGACTTTGTGCTTGTCATCGATGCGGGGCATGGTGGCCATGACCCCGGGGCCGTGGGCATGATAAGCAAAGAAAAGAACATAAACCTCAATGTGGCTCTTGCTTTTGGACGTCTGGTGGAACGTGGCTGCCCCGATGTCAGAGTCATATATACCCGCAAGACTGATGTCTTCGTGCCACTCAATCGCAGGGCACAGATAGCCAATGAGGCCAAAGCAGACCTTTTCATTTCTATTCACACCAATTCTGTGGCCGGCAACAAATCGGCCAAGGGAGCCTCGACATGGACTCTCGGACTCGCAAAGACAGAGTCAAATCTCGATGTTGCCAAGCGGGAGAATTCGGTGATACTTTATGAGGATGATTACAAGCAGGTATATTCAGGCTTCAATCCATATTCCTCAGAGTCTTATATAATATTTGAATTGATGCAAGATCAGTATATGGAGCAAAGCGTGCATCTGGCCTCGATGATACAACGGCAATTCAAAGACCACAGTGGCCGTGCCGACCGTGGCGTGCATCAGGCAGGCTTTTTGGTCCTTAAGGCGAGTGCCATGCCGAGTGTGCTGGTTGAATTGGGCTTTATATCCACACCCTCTGAAGAAAAATATCTTAATACTGACACAGGTGTAAATAGCTTGAGCAAGGCAATCTATAATGCATTTCTTGAATATAAAGAAGATTGGGCTTGTAAGAACTCAGGTACAACAGCCCCTAAGGTGGAGGCTGCACCTGTTGCTGACGTGCATGATGATGCTGTGCAGCGCAGTGCCGGCGACGACGGCGGACTTGTCTTCAAAGTGCAGTTCATGGCTTCACGCAAGAGGCTGGACACTGGTGACAGCCGCTTTGAGGCATTGGGCGAGGTGGAATGTTACGAGGAGGACGGCATATACAAATACACCTGCCATGCCTCGCCTGACTATGACCATGTGAGCCGTATGCGCAGGCAGGTGGCCAAGACATACAAGGACGCATTTGTCGTAGCTTTCAAGGACGGTCAAAGGGTAGATACGGCCGGTGCTATAAAAGAATTTAGAAACAAGAAATAAAAATAGAAAATGAAAAATCTTATAACGAGAGAAGTAAAGATAGGAGTAGCATTCGTTGTAGCTCTTGGTATATTAATATATGGTATAAACTACTTGAAAGGAGTGGATATTTTTAATCCCAGCAAGTACGTATATGTGAAATACAACAATATAAACGGGCTTATCAAATCAAGCCCAGTCTATGCTGATGGCTACCGTGTGGGTACGGTGAGTGACATAATCTATGACTACGCTAACCCCGGAAACATCGTCGTGCAAGTGGAGCTTGACAAAGACTTCCGTTTACCAAAAGGCAGCTATGCAGAACTCCAGACGGAAATGCTCGGAGGGGTGACCATGCACTTCTTGATGGCAAACAACATGCGCGAGAGCTATGACGTCGGTGACACCATACCCGGCGTGCTCAATAGCGGAGTCCTCGGCGACTTGTCACAGGACTTTGTGCCGCAGATTGAGCGGATGATGCCTAAATTAGATTCCATATTGACTTCTGTCAATAAGTTGCTGGCTGATGAACGCATTAACTCTATGCTCGAAAATGCAGATAACACAATGTCCAATCTGTCTGCTACTTCTGCAAGCATCAAGGCAATGATGGCCAATGACGTGCCGGCAGTAATGACAAAACTCAATACGATAGAGGACAATGTGATTGTGATAACCGACCAATTGGCGGCAATAGATTATGTGAATACCATGGCATCGGTCAATCAGACATTGGAAGATGTCAGACGTTTTACTTCACAGTTGAACAGCAAAGACAATACGATAGGTCTATTGCTTAATGACAGTTCGATATACAATAATCTTAATTCCACGTTTGAGAATGCGTCCAATCTGTTATATGATTTGAAGGCCAATCCCAAACGCTACGTCCACTTCTCGCTGTTTGGCGGTAAAGAGAAAAAAAACAAAGAATGAGATGTTTTTAGAAAACGTCTAAATACCGACTGTTATAAAAAGTAGACAGGTATGTGATTGATTTAGATGGCAGAAAACAATTCCTATCACAAGGCGGGTATTTGATGCCCGCCTTTTTTTACTTTTCTTAAACAGTTGAGACATAGGTTACTTTTATCATGCAAATGTATAATTGGCGTATCTATAGTCCATACTCTTTAATAAGTTGATAATTAGAAAAGTGTTTTACGGTATGACACTTGGCAGTGCATCGAGGTTTGGCTGTTTGCGCTAAGATTGGCAATTTTGCATGAAATGTCTAATGAAAATGGTTGTGGATAACAAAGCGATTGACCTTAAGATTCTTTGGGACAAATGCCTGGATTTTATCAAAGATAATATTCCGTCGGATTTGTATGACGCATGGTTTCAATCTGTTGTGCCAGACAGGTGTGACGAGACCTCTTTCACACTGCGTGTGCCGTCTACGGGATTCTATGAATTCTTTGATAACAAATTCAGCAAATTGGTTATCAGTGCATTGTCCAAGGTCACCGGACGCCGTCTCAATTTGAAATACATTTGTGCTGTCAAAGGTGACGACTCGGCTTTGTCATTCGAAGCCGGCGTTCAATCAGATTTCGGCAAGCGCACTGAGATTGTCAATGCCAATAGGGTGCCGTCACCTGCCGACATTGAAGTCCCGCAAGACATTGACCCGCACCTCAATCCTCAACTGACATTTGAGAATTTCGTGGAGGGTAAAAGCAATGAACTCTGCCGTGCAGCAGGGCTTTCGCTGGCGGAGAATGCGCGCACGCCGTTCAATCCTTTGTTTATTTATGGCAATTCTGGCGTGGGGAAGACCCATTTGGCCAATGCCATAGGTGCTAAAATAAAGGAATTATGTCCCGCCAGAAAGGTCCTTTACATCTCAGCCCATCTGTTCAGAGTCCAGTTCACTGATGCCACTATAAGCAACAAGGTCAATGACTTCATCAATTTCTACCAGAAATTAGACGTGTTGATCATGGACGATGTGCAGGAATTTGCCAATTGGGAGAAGACCCAAAACACGTTTTTCCACATATTCAACCACCTTCTTCAGGCAGGCAAGCAGATTATAATGACTTGTGACAAGGAGCCTTCTGAAATATGTGGCCTTGAAGAACGTCTTTTGACGAGGTTTAAAAGCGGGCTTGTAGCGAAGATTGAGAAACCCAATTTTGAGTTGCGCCGTGATATCCTCAAGAACAAGATAGACCGTGACGGACTCGGTTTCTCTGATGATGTGATTGATTACATCGCTCACAATGTGGATGCGAGCGTGAGGGAGCTCGAGGGCATATTGGTCTCATTGGTGGCACGGTCCATCCTGCTCAACAAGACTGTCGATGTAGACCTTGCTTCGCATCTGATCAAGCACAACGAAGCGGCAGTTCAGAAGTCTTTGACTATCGATGTCGTCGTCGATACGATATGCAAGTATTTTAAACTCAACCGTGAGATTATATACGCTAAAACGCGCAAGAGAGAGTACGCCCAGGCACGACAGATAGCAATGTATCTGTCTAAGAAGTATCTGAATATCCCGCTGTCGAGGATAGGGCAGCAGATAGCTGGGCGTGACCACTCGACTGTCATCTATTCGTGCCATAAGGTGCAGGATTTGATGGCCGTGGACAAGGCCTTCAAGGCAGATGTCGAGTCTATAGAAGAACTGTTGCACAAGGTGAAATAACGCTACTCATGACGCAGGCATCCGGCCATGCACATGAATGACACGGTCCGGATGATTTTAATGGCAGGGTGTGGAGCGGACAGCTTCGCACCCTGTGTCATTATTATGATGGCAGTGGCACCACGCCGCCGGCCGTGGCAAGTCCTTATGTACGGCCGTTTGCCTCATGGCATCTTTCTTACAGTACGCAGGGTCGTATGTCATTGCCTATAGGGTTGTATGCCATCGCCTGTGGGGTCGTATGTTTTTTCACTTTGGGTGCTATGCTACTGCCGGTAGCATACGATGCCATCGACCCTAAATTTATGTTAATTGGGCGATTTGCCTATAAAAACTTGTGCTGCGTCCATAGTTTTCATGTAATTTCGTTGGCATAATTTAATCGTAGGTTGCAATGGCCAAAAAAGATTCGTCAGCAGTGTCTAATAATTTGAGCGTATCGAAGCAGCAATTGCGTGACTTGATAACAGATACGGCAATGACCATGTTCAAGCAGAAGGGCATAAGGAGTGTGACGATGGATGAACTGTCATCGCACCTTGCCATCAGCAAACGTACTGTCTACGAGCTGTTTGAGGACAAAGAATCCCTATTGCTCTATGGCATGGCACGAGACAAGGATCGTGAGTCGGCCGAATTTGCAGACATGGATAAATCGGGCCTTAGCATACTCGATTTGGCCTTGCGGTTTTACAAAAAGGTGATTGATGAGCATAAGTCCATCTGTAGCCAGTTTTACCTCGATTTGGAAAAATATCCACGTGCATTGGCACTCATCAAGGAGTTTCACCGTCGTGACAGGAATAACGCACACACTTTCTATCGTCGCGGGGTGGAGGAAGGCATGTTCAGGAGCGACATAAATTATGAGGTACTCGATGTCATCCTGCCCGATACGGCCAAGCCGCTGCCCGGGGCAAATGTCCTGCTGCGTTATGGCTTGGATCAAGTGTTTAAGACACTGATGATGATTCTGCTGCGTGGTATTGCAACCCCTGAGGGGCAGAAAAAGATTGAGGAATTCCTGCGTACTCACCCTACACTGTGAGCATTGTGGCTGTCAGGAGCATTGGCGGTCCGGCTATTGGGATGCACGGCCGGCCGGACATTGTTTGCTGATGGCATCGCAGATGTGCGGCGCAAGAATCTTCTATGCCGCATTTCAGTCTATCAAAGCTGGACCCTATACTCCCTCGGTGTGCATCCGGTCTGTTGCTTGAACCACCGGCTGAAATGTTGCGGGTATTGGAATCCGAGCCTGTATGCAATCTCACTGACCGGTCTTGCCGTGTCTGTCACTAATCCTATGGCTGTCTCAAGCACTTTCCGTCGAATATGTCTCTTGGCAGATTCTCCGGAAATTCTTTTCATTAAGTCGCTAAGATAATTGGATGACAGGCAAAGCTTGTCAGCGCAATATTGCACGGTCGGCAGGCCCTCTGTGGCAGGCTTGCCGGAACGGAAATAATCGTCCAACAATGCTTCGAAACGGGCAATGATGTCGTTGTTCATCTTCTCACGGGTGGTAAATTGGCGGTCGTAGAAGCGGATGCAATAATCCAGCAGGAGCTTGACATTATCCACTATCAGCGACCGGCTGTGCTTGTCAAATACGGGGCTTTGCAATTCCCCACGGATTTTCTCCATGCAACCGATAATGGTTTGCCGTTCTCCCGCAGAAAGGTGCAGGGCTTCGTTTGCATTGTAAGAGAAATAGGTGTAGTCCCTCATGGACTGTGCCAATGGCGTGCCGTGCAACAGCTCGGGATGAAACGCCAACACCCGTGGGCGGCATTGTGCTGCCGGACGCGGGACGGAGACTGTTACCATAGCCCCTGCGTTTGACGAAGAAGTGTGGTTCAACCGCTTCCGCATAGGCATTTGGCCGGAATACTTCGAGGGTGTGCAGTTCAGCCGCGACACTGAGGCACTGGATCAGTTTTTCCGGCAGATGACACCCACGCTCGGCACGGCAGACTTCGAGGTCTATTCTGACGCCTATGCCGCATTGTTTGAGCGTATAGGCCCGGCTATCTTGGTCACACATTCGCAGGGCGGGCCGGTGGGGTGGCGGGCCTTGCTCAAGACGAGGAATATCAAGGGGATTGTTTCCTACGAGCTGGGAGGCGGCATCCCGTTTTCCGAAGGGCAAATCCCTGAAGAGGGCAATATTTTGACCCTGTCCAATAAAACTGAGGGTATAGAGG
>DWUP01000153.1 GCA_020012075.1 Candidatus Avibacteroides avistercoris | reverse complement strand
CTTGACTTCGGCCCGCGGATTTAGTATCTTCGCAAGTAGAAAGCAAGACCGACAGAAGGAGGGAAAACGAAGAGAAATGATCGACAGGGCGACAATCGACAGGATAATGGACGCGGCCGACATCGTGCAGGTCATCACCGACTATGGCGTGACGCTGCGCAAGCGGGGAGTGAACTATGTGGGGCTGTGCCCGTTCCACAACGAGAGGACGCCGTCGTTCAGCGTGTCGCCGGCCAAGGCTCTGTGCAAGTGCTTCAGTTGCGGCAAGGGGGGCAACGTGGTGCACTTCGTCATGGAGTATGAGAACATCAGCTACCCCGAGGCACTGCGGGTGCTGGCGCGCAAATACGGCATCGAAATCGACGAGCGCGAGCAGACCGACGAGGAGCGGCAGGCCGAAAACGAGCGCGAAGCAATGTTCGTGGCCAACACCTACGCCCGCGACTACTTCGTCAAGACGCTGCACGACACGTCAGAGGGCATCGCGCTGGGCATGGCCTATTTCCGCCAGAGGGGATTCAGGGACGACACGATACGCAAGTTCCAGCTCGGCTACTGCACCGAGAGCCACGACGACTTCGCCCGCACGGCCACGGCCAAAGGCTACTCGCGCGACGTGCTGGTGAAGACGGGCCTGTGCATCGCCCACGACGACGGACGCCTGACAGACCGCTTCAGGGGGCGGGTGATGTTCCCCGTGCACACGATGTCGGGCAAGGTGGTGGCCTTCGGCGGGCGCGTGCTCAAGACCGATGCCAAGACCGCCAAATACCAGAACTCACCCGAGTCTGACATCTACCACAAGAGCCGCGAGCTCTATGGCCTCTACTTCGCCAAACGCGCCATACAGGCAGCCGACCGCTGCTATCTGGTCGAAGGCTACACCGACGTCATACAGATGCACCAGTCGGGCATCGAGAATGTCGTGGCATCATCGGGCACATCGCTCACACTGGGACAGATAGCACTCGTCAGACGGCTGACCTACAACATCACCGTGCTCTATGACGGCGACAGCGCAGGCATCAAAGCATCGCTGCGAGGCATCGACCTCCTGCTCGAAGAGGGGATGAACGTCAAAGTCGTCCTGCTGCCCGACGGCGAAGACCCAGACTCATTCGCACGCACACACACCACGGCACAACTGCGCGACTACATCACCGCACACGAGGCAGACTTCATCCGCTTCAAAGCCGACATACTGCTGCGCGGCACAGACGACGACCCGGCAAAAAAAGCCACAGCCATCGACAGCATCGTGGCAAGCATCGCACTCATCCGCGAACCCATCAAACGCTCAATCTACATCAAGGAGACAGCCGGACGCATGGCAATGAGCGAAGAACTGCTCAACGACGCCGTGAACAAAAAAATACGCATCACCGCCGAGACAATACGCAAACAGAAAGCATACGCCGAAGCCGGAGCGGACGGCGACAACACCCGAGCCACACCACACGAGGACACACACCAGACACCCGCAGACAGCCGCGACACACTGCAGGAAATCGAAAGACTCATCACACAGATGGTCGTGAGATATGCCGCACAGACAGTCACCACACTGCACGACGACGAGGACGGCACCGACACCACCGTCCGCACTGCCGAATACGTGTCGTGGGACCTCGACAACGACGACATGCACTTCGCCTCGCCACTGCACCGCCGCATCCTCGACGAAGCCATGCAGCACATCGACGACGAGGGATTCGACAGCGCACACTACTTCGTCACACACCCCGACGCAGACATATCGCAATTCGCAAGCGACGCACTGAGCGAACGCTACCGCCTGAGCCGATACCACACACGATTCCAGACCGTCCCCACCGACATCGAACGACTCGGACGCATCATCCCGCAACTGATGATGGACTACAAGAACGAAATAGTCCGCGAACGGATGGAAAGACTGCTCAAACAACTGCAAGACCCCGCAGTCATGGCCGACACCACACGCTGCAACGACATAATGCAACAATACAAACAACTCAAGGAAGTGCAGAAAGCCATTGGCAAAGAACTGGGCGAAAGAATCATACTGCCCAACTAAACACCACCGACGACATGACAAGACAACTGATGACCGCCGTCTGCCTCATCGCAGCAATCATCACGGCACACGCACAAGACGCCGACACACGCATCGGCACGATGATGGGAGAAAACCGATGGTTTGACCTCGCACAAGAGCTGGACGACACCCCGCCCGACTCGGTCACACCGCTGCTGCACGACATGGCTACGGCCATGACACACCACTACTTCAACCGCCCCGACTCGGCATGCGCCGCGCTCGGCAGACTGCTGGCCGGCCACCAAGACGCACTGGGGGCAACCAACACACTGAGCCTCGCCACACTCATGGGCATCGACCTCGCACGCGCAGGACACTACGGCGAGGCAGCCGGCCTGATCCGCAGCCTCAACGACCAACTCACGGCACAAGGGGCAGACAGCACGGTCACAGCAGCCTACACCACGATGGCACGGCAATACAGCACACTGGCCGACAACGGCCCCGTCTGCCGACCGCTCCACCCCGCCGCCACCTACCGCATCCCGATGACAGAGTATGACACGATGCACACGGCCACAGGCAAGGCATCCGGCGGACACTTCATCACGATGGACGGACACATCAACGGGCACGCCGCCACTCTGGTCTTCGACACCGGCGCAGGTGTCAATACCATCACATCACGGCAGGCAGACGAATACGGGCTGCGCCGGCTCGAGACCACCATCCCGATGCAGGGCATCGGACTCCAGCAAGGACGCTACGCCATGGCCGACACACTGCGCATCGGCGGCATGGCATGGGCCGACGTGCCATTCCTCATCGTCGATATCAGCAC
>DWUP01000152.1 GCA_020012075.1 Candidatus Avibacteroides avistercoris | reverse complement strand
TACTTATTTGGCAAACAATTCAGAGTGGACACACGTCACCATGACTGTCACTTCTCCAGCTACAACAACTTCGATGCAATTTGCACTGAGGGTCTATGGCGGCGCAACCGTTGCAGTGGCCAATCCCATGATGGTCGAGGGCACAGGCTCTGGTCTGTCTGATGCCCAAGCTGCCAAGACAGGCATCTACTCGGCAAATGGCTCGGTCTATGTACTCTCTGACGGTGTCGGGACAGTCGAAGTCTACAACCTGCTCGGCCAGTTGGTACGCACAGAGCAAGTGTCAGACGGCTGCAATGAGCTGACCGGACTTGACAAAGGACAAGTCTATGTAGTACGCTACGGCGAAAAAGCACAGAAGGTCATCCTCTGATCGACTAAAGGAACGATTCAAAACGGGCATCCTCGCATGAGGATGCCTTTTTTATTATAATCATTGGCATTTGCCACCAAAATCGTAATTTTGCGACACAGCGGACAGACATGACGCAGCCCGTGGCAACGGCGTGATTAAACCTTTTGTCACTCATGGTGTCTAACAACTAAAATTGTAAGGACTATGGCTAAAGAAGACTATTTGTTGAAACGGTTTGGGCGGGAAAACCCATATAATGTCCCCGAAGGATACTTCGACAACTTCACCGGGCAAATGATGGACAGACTGCCTGAGAGGACCTTTGACGACCTGCCCGCCAGACGTGTCACCTTGTGGGACAAGGTCAAGCCCATCGTCTATCTCGCGGCTATGTTTGCCGGCATAGCATTGATGTTTGCCGTCGCCGACGACATCATGCGAGGCGGCAAGACCGATGCCCCCGCCACCAATGTGGCTGCCAACAGCGAAAGCATGACCGTGCCTGCCGGTGATAGCGACATAGACATGGCCGCAGACTATTGCAACTATGTGCTCAACGAGACAGAGATGGACGACTACTCGATGTATCTCTACATGGAGGACATCGTCGAATGACATTCTGATGCAAAAGACAAGAGATGCGATGAGGAAGATTCTGACAACACTGCTGATAGCCATGACGATGGCTGTCATGATGCCCGCCAATGCCCAAGTCGAGGGCATGACACGCGAACAATTCAGAGAGTACAAGGAGGCATACCTCAAGCAGGAAATGAGACTGGCCGACAATGTGGCCGAAAGATTCTTCCCCATCTACGAAGAATACCAAGACAAGAAACAGAAAATCTACTCAGAGACACAAGCCCTGATGGACAAGGCCGACGTGGCCACAGAAGCCGAATACAAGGAAATCATCCGCCGCCTGCGGGCACTGGAGCGGGCGGGCAGCAATCTGGAAGACGAATATCTGCAGAAATTCAAGACTGTCCTGACCTATGAGCAAATATTCAAGCTGGGCAAGGCCGAGACAAAATTCCAAAAACATATCCTCAAAGAATTGACCCGAAGCAAGAACAGCAGGGCGCGCAAATGAATCTCTCGGGGCAATGAAAGACTACAACGAACAGGAAGTCACCCTCAAGTTGCAGGACACATCCACCCGTCGTGCAGCTTTCGAGATGGTGGTCCGCCATTACAGCCGACAGCTCTACTGGCAGATACGCCGCATCGTCATCGACCATGACGATGCCAACGACCTGTTGCAAAACACCTTCATCAAGGCATGGATGAATGTCGAATACTTCAGAGGAGACGCCAAGATCTCGACATGGCTCTATCGCATCGCAGTCAATGAGTGCATGACCTTCATGTCGCGCAAGTCACAGACGATGCCTCTCGACCAATTGGCAGAGGCCAAGGCCGACGAGCTCGCCGCTGACCACTATTTCTCTGGCGACGAAGCACAGCTGCTCCTCCAGAAGGCCATCATGACACTGCCGGACAAGCAGCGGATGGTCTTCAACCTCCGCTACTTCGACGAGATGCCCTACGAAGAGATGTCCCAAGTCTTCGGCACATCGGTCGGGGCACTAAAAGCCTCCTATCACATAGCAGTCGGCAAAGTCGAAGCCTACGTCAAGCGGCATTCCGGTTAGGGGATGCCGCATTTCTTTTCACCCCACAGACATTCACAGGCCACATCCGGCTTATGACAGCCCCACATGCCTTGCAAACCCGCATGGCATGGGACATAAACTTGCGCGGCAAGGCGGACAAAGTAAAAACGCAAGTTTCGTTTATACATACGCAAGTTGCGTACATATATTCGCAAGTTTCGTATATACATTCGCAACTTACGTTTTAACTTTGCATACGGCCCAAAGCAACTTTTTGCCGCTTGTAGCCAAGTTTTGTGTGCGGAGGTTGTAATATTTTGCCCTATATTTGTGAAACGAACCTTCTAACATCATGGAAAAAATAGATAAGCAAGAGTATGACGACATCCTGTCGCTCATCAAGCGTGAAGTGGTGCCTGCCATGGGCTGCACCGAGCCGATAGCCGTGTCACTCGCTACGGCAAAGGCAAGTGAGGTGCTGGGCACCGTGCCCGAGCGTGTGACGGTCTATCTCAGTGCCAATATTCTCAAGAACGCAATGGGGGTGGGCATCCCCGGCACTGGCATGATAGGCCTGCCGATAGCCATCGCGCTGGGGGCAATCTGTGGCAAGCCCGAATATGGGCTGGAAGTCATCAAGGACTCAACGCCCGCCGACATCGAGCGCGGCAGGCAGATGATAGCCGACAAGCGCATCACCGTCAAGCTCAAGCAGGGCAGCTGCGACAAGCTCCACGCCGAAGCCGTCTGCGAGGCGGACGGACACACGGCTACGGCGGTCATCTCGGGCAACCACACCAATTTCATATATATAGCACTCGACGACCACGCGATATTGGACAAGCACAGCGGCACAGCGGGCAGCGACAGCACCGGCCGTCTCAACCTGACTATGAGCAAGGTGTATGAATTTGCCTCGACGGCCGCTCCAGATGACATAGCCTTTATAATGGAAGCGGCCAAACTCAACATGAAAGCCTCGGAGGAAGGGCTCTCGGGCAACTATGGCCACCGCTTCGGCAAGTTGCTGATAAGCGACAAGAAGAATTATCTGATGGGCAACAGCCTCTATTCCAAAGTCCTGTCCTATACCTCGGCTGCATGCGATGCCCGCATGGGCGGAGCGATGGTGCCCGTGATGAGCAATTCGGGCAGCGGCAACCAAGGCATTGCCGCGACCGTCCCCGTGGTGGTCTATGCACGCGAGACGGGCAAATCCCAAGAGCAGTTGCTGCGTGCCCTGACGCTGAGCCATCTGACGGCCATCTATATCAAGCAGAGCCTCGGACGTCTCTCGGCCTTGTGCGGATGCGTCGTGGCGGCGACAGGCTCGGCCTGCGGGCTGACATATCTCATGGGAGGAAAATATTGCAATGTGGCCTATACGGTCAAAAACATGATAGCCAACATCACCGGCATGATATGCGACGGGGCGAAACCGAGCTGCTCGCTCAAGCTGTCCACCGGCGTATCGACGGCGATGCTCTCGTCGCTGCTGGCAATGGAGGGCGAGTGTGTGTCATCTGTCGAGGGCATCGTGGATGATGATGTGGACAAGACAATCAAGAATCTGACCAAGATAGGAGCCGTCGGCATGAATGAGACTGACAAGATAGTGCTCGACATAATGACAGACAAATAAAAGATGAAGAAACAGATAGCAATCCTCATCATCCTGCTCGTGGCGTTGGTGCTGACGGGTGCCATCATCCGCCTCTGTGTTGTGGGGCGATAGTGGGACGACGATGTCTTGGGACGAAGACACAGACGCATCGACCGACAAACATTGCGGGCATGTGGATTGGATGAGACGTGGCGGGACATCCGGCCCCGGCGGAACAGGCCGTGGGGCACGAGAATTTGGTGGCCTTGGGATTAACGCCGTTATTTTGCTACTTTTGCCACGCAAATCAATGACGAAGTAATATTAACGATATAAATAATAAACGGAGATGGAGAACAAATCGCATAGGCTCATAGCCGTGGACTA
>DWUP01000151.1 GCA_020012075.1 Candidatus Avibacteroides avistercoris | reverse complement strand
GTGAGTGCCAAGGCACGTAATCTCAACATCTATGGCGGCAAGCAGGGCAGCATAGAGTCATTCATCCAGACCGATGCCGCAGTCAATCGCGGCAACAGCGGAGGGGCGTTGGTCAATGCGCGCGGCGAGCTCGTGGGCATCAACGCGGCCATTTATTCGCCGACCGGTGTCTATTCGGGTTATGGGTTTGCCATCCCGACCAATCTCGTCAAGGCCGTAGTCGTCGACCTCAAGAAGTATGGGGCCGTGCAGCGCGCCCAACTCGGCATCATGGGCGGTGACAACAACGCCGAGCTTGCCAAGGAGAAAGGCTTAGGGGTCAATTATGGCGTCTACGTCTCAGAGGTCATCGACGGGGGATCTGCCGACAAAGCAGGCATCAAGTCCAATGACGTCATCATAGGCTTCAATGACAAGAAGATAAATTCCATGGCCGAATTGCAGGAAATGGTCGCCCAGACCAAGCCCGACACCGAGGTCAGCATCAAGGTGAACCGTGACGGCAAGGAGAAGACAATCAAGGTCAAGATGAAAATCAATGAGGAAGTCAGCGGCATCGGTGACACCAAGACTGCAAACCTCCTCGGGGCGAAGTTTGAAAAGGTAGACCGTGACACCCGCTCGCGCCTCGGCATCAGCGGCGGCATTGAAGTCACCAAGCTCAGCAACGGACGTCTGAGGAGCGAGGGCGTGCAGGAAGGATTCATAATACTCAAAGCCAATGATTCGCCGGTCAATTCAGAGAAAGACCTCGATGAGGCAATCAAGGCTGCTCAGTCGTCAGACGACAAGGTGCTGTTCATCGTCGGCATCTACCCCGCGGGACGCAGGGCATACTATGCGATAGACTTGCGCTGACGGCATCGTCTACCGACGGCCATCACACCCTATATTTATCCCTTGCGGCACTTGTGCTGCAAGGGATTTTTTATATCCCGCTTGTGCGGGACGGGTCGGGGGAGTCCCCGTGTCGCTGTGGCACGCATTGCCGCACCTGTGCCGGATTTGGCAATGTCTGTTGCAGGGCTTGCCATCATGCTATGCAATCGCCCCCGACAACGCACCTTAGTCGCCCCGTGGTGGGATGCCGTGAGATTTTCTTAGGCTGCAAATATATATTTGCAGTCTAACGTCTATATATTTTTAGCCTAACATCTATATGTTTTTAGGCTAAGTTTTTGGTTTTGCATCTGATGTCGCGGCGATCATGGTGCGATGTCCGGCCGGCCGTGCCCAGACCCTGCGGCATCGGTGTGCGGCGGCGGGAGGCTGTGGCATCAGACCTGTGTGTCGTCGATGTCGTAGAGGAAGTCGTTGTAGGGATACTTCTGCACGTGCAGTTCCTTTACTTTGACATAGAGCGTGCGTCGCAGCTCGTCGATGTTGAGGCGCTCGCGGGCGGAGACGAAGATGCAGTTGTCGTCGAGTTTTGCCATCCATGTCGATTTCAATTCATCGAGCGGGATGTTTTCACGTGTCCTCGGGGTGAGGTCGTCGTCATCTTTCTTGACGAAGGTATAGGCATCGACTTTGTTGAACACGATGATTGTCGGCTTGCCTCCCGCGCCTATGTCGGCGAGTGTTTTGTCTACGACGGCTATCTGCTCCTCGAAGTCGGGGTGTGATATGTCCACCACGTGCAGCAGCAGGTCGGCCTCGCGCACTTCGTCGAGTGTCGATTTGAATGATTCGACGAGGTCGGTCGGCAGCTTGCGGATGAACCCGACGGTGTCCGAGAGGAGGAAGGGCAGGTTGTCGATTATCACTTTGCGCACGGTGGTGTCGAGTGTGGCGAAGAGTTTGTTCTCGGCGAAGACGTCGCTCTTGGCAAGGAGGTTCATCAGTGTGGATTTGCCGACGTTGGTATATCCGACGAGGGCGACGCGGATGAGGCGTCCCCGGCCTTTGCGCTGGGTGTTTTTCTGTTTTTCGATGTCGGCCAGCCGGTTTTTGAGCAGTGACATGCGGTTGAGGATTATGCGTCGGTCCATCTCGAGCTGTGTCTCGCCGGGTCCGCGCAGTCCCACCGAGCCGCCTTTGCCGCTTCCCGAGCCTCCGCCTTGCCGCTCGAGGTGTGTCCACAGGCGTGTCAGGCGGGGGAGCATATATTTGTATTGTGCCAGTTCGACCTGTGTCTTGGCGTTGGATGTCTGGGCACGCATGGCGAAAATGTCGAGGATGAGTGACGTGCGGTCGAGTATTTTGATTTTCAGCTCTGCCTCGATGTTCCTGATTTGTTTGGCAGACAGCTCGTCGTCGAAGATTGCCATGCCGACTTCTCTCTCTTCCTCGGCTTCGCTTTCAATGTATGCTCTGATTTCTTCCAGCTTGCCTTTGCCGACGTAGGTCGTCGAGAGCGGGGTGTCGAGCCGTTGCACAAATCGCTTGACGACCACTGCACCGGCCGTGTGCGCAAGGAATTCGAGTTCGTCGAGATATTCCTTTGTCTTCATTTCATTCTGTTCGCGGGTCACGAGCCCGACGAGTATGGCGGTCTCGGCCTGTGCCTCGGATATTACGAATTCTTTCATATATGTCTGTTGCTTTGTTGCTTTTGGGTTGAATCATTTGCTTTGCCTGTCCTGCATCACTGTGCAGAGGTAGCCCAGCTTGTAGAATGCGAAGAGCGGCAGCGAGGGGTCGTCGCCGGTCAGATTGGTCTCGATGCGTGTCCTGTACTGCCTGAATGCCCGTGCGACGGCCGCCGTGAGCCCGAGCCGTCGCACGCCGGCATACCATCTGAGCAGCTTGATCTGTGACTGCATCATGCCTATGTGCTGTGAGACATTGTCTATCGAGCGGCGTATCTTGCCCAAATAGGCTTCGCTGGTGTCCCTGCTGAGGTGCCAGACGGGATTGTCTATGTGTCTGACCGGTATGCCGGCTTCCCGGAGCTTGAGCCCGAACCACGCATCTTCATATCCGAAGTGGATTGTCTCCTCAAACCGCACCCGCTCCATCACCGTGCGGTGGGCGCAGAAATTCACCCCTTTGAAACTGGCATACGGATGTCTGGCGCGTTTGGCCAGTGGCTCTGACTCGGTCGCCACACCATATTTATATCTGAGAGCGCATGTCTCGAATTCTGACAATGGCTTGTATGCGAAGCCCCCGCAGACCACGCCGCCCTCGACGAGGTGTGATGCATATTCTGCAAGGAATGTGTCGTTCACAGGCATGGCATCAGAGTCGATGAATAGCATGTAGTCGCCATGGGCATCGTCTGCCATGCGGTTGCGCAGACGCGCCGGTCCGAGATTGACATCTGCTTGTAGATATCGTGCACCGGCATCCTCGCAGGCCCGTCGGTTGATAGTCCTGACCTGTTGCATCGGCGAGCAGTCGTCTCCCACCACTACCTCGCATGGCATGTCCAGCGACTTCGCCTGGCCGCACAATGCAGCAATGAGCGCCGAGCAGTCGTCATTATATGTCGGGATAAGGACTGAAATCATCGCAAATGATAGTTTTTGAGGAACAAAAGTAGCATAAGAATTCCATTGCATCAAATGCCACGTGGACATTGCAGCAGGCCGGCCGGTCTGATGGCGGTGCGGGCGAGGGTAGGCGGCCGGTGACGGTGTGCGTTTGTCCATATATCCCGATTTGTCTCAGGCAGATTGCCGGAAATGTCTCATGGAGCAATAACGGTTGTCATAGCATAGCACATTGGCGACAAATGGCGACAATTTATATGAAATCTTATTAACTTTGCAAATCCTTGGCATCCGCCGGGTGTATGGACACGGAATAACAAATAAAACAAAGGATATGAAGATATCTTATAACTGGCTGAAGGACTATGTAGACTTTGACCTTAGCCCCGCAGAACTGGCTGAAGCCCTCACATCCATCGGGCTTGAGACAGGCAGTATCGAAGAGGTACAGACCATCAAGGGAGGCCTCGAAGGGCTTGTCGTGGGACACGTGCTCACTTGTGTCGCTCATCCCAACTCTGACCACCTGCATATCACGCAGGTAGACCTCGGGACGGGCGAGCCTGTGCAGATAGTCTGTGGCGCATCCAACGTGGCTGCCGGCCAGAAGGTAGTGGTGGCGACAATAGGCACCAAACTCTATGACGGAGATAACTGCATCACAATCAAGAAATCGAAGATGCGTGGCGAAGAATCCTACGGGATGATTTGCGCCGAGGATGAAATAGGCATCGGCACATCTCACGATGGCATCATCGTTCTGCCCGATGATGTCGCCCCGGGGACTCCTGCCAAGGAATATTACAACATAAAGAGTGATTATGTGCTCGAAGTGGACATCACGCCCAATCGCGCCGACGCCTGCTCGCACTATGGTGTGGCACGCGACCTCTATGCATATCTCGTGCGCAATGGCAGGCCGACCGCACTCCGCTCACCGCTCAGAGGGGATTTGGCAGTGGACAATCACGACATCGACATCGATGTGCAGGTTGAGAATACCGAGGCTTGCCCTTTGTATAGCGGCGTGAGCATCAAGGGAGTCAAGGTGGGTGAGAGCCCTGAATGGCTTAAAACCCGACTCAGCGCCATAGGTGTCCGCCCGATCAATAATATAGTCGATATCACCAATTATATTGTCCATGAGACAGGGCAGCCGCTTCACTGTTTCGATGCTGACTGCATCGGTGGCAAAGTCATTGTCAAGACTGTGCCGTCAGGCACCAAATTCAAGACTCTGGATGATGTCGAGAGGACTTTGGATGAGCATGACCTTATGATATGCAGTGCCGATGGGCCGATGTGTATCGCCGGTGTATTCGGAGGTGAAGGGTCTGGTGTCAAAGACAGTACGGTCAATGTATTCCTTGAGAGCGCATATTTCAATCCCACGTGGGTACGCAAGACCGCCCGCAGGCATGGACTGAGCACGGATGCTTCGTTCAGATATGAGCGTGGGATAGATCCTCTGGCGGTAGTAGACAATCTAAAGCATGCTGCCAACCTTGTCAAAGAGTTGGCGGGCGGCACGGTCTCGTCGGAAATCAAGGTAGCTGCGGGCAAACAGTTTGATAAATTCAAAGTCGAGTTGCAATATGACTATGTCAATCGTCTTGTGGGAGCAGAGATATCCCGTGAGATGATCAAAACCATAGTCGGTGCACTCGAGATGGAGATAGTGGCAGAGGATGAGAATGGCCTCACACTGCTCGTCCCGCCATATCGTGTCGATGTGCAGCGCCCGTGTGACGTGGTCGAGGACATATTGCGCATCTATGGATATAATAATGTCGAAATCCCGACAGCATTGAAGTCTTGCCTTACCGTCAAAGGAGTGGAAGACGAATCGGTAAAGATGCAAAACATCGTCTCGGAGCAGCTGGTAGGATGCGGGTTCAACGAAATCATGAACAATTCGCTGACCCCGTCGCGCTACTATGACGGCCTTTCGAGTTATGCCGGCGACCATCTGGTGCGTCTCATCAATCCTTTGAGCAGCGATCTCGACGTGCTGCGCCAGACATTGCTTTTCGGAGGGCTGGAGACCATCGCACACAATGCCAATCGCAAGAGTGCCAACCTGCGTTTGTTTGAGTTCGGCAACTGCTATCAGTTTGACGAAAGCAGGCGCAAGGCAGAGCATATACTTTCCCCTTACTCCGAGGGGCTGCATCTTGGGATGTGGCTCACTGGCAAGAGAGTGGAAGGCTCGTGGATGTATGCCAATGATGACAGCTCGGTATATGAGTTGAAGGCCCACGTCGAGAACATCCTCAGGCGTGCAGGCTTTGACCTCAACCGTATAGACATCTCATCATGCGGTGAAGATATATTCTCGACAGCAATAGAATATAAGACCCAAGGCGGTAAAACCATTGCAAAACTTGGTATAGTGGCCAAGAAGTTGCTCAAGATGACAGACATTGATGCCCCTGTTTACTACGCAGACATCGCGTGGCCGGTGTTGATGAAACAGGTCGCGGCATTGAAGGTGTCGTTCCGTGAAATACCGAAATATCCGGCTGTGCATCGTGACCTTGCATTGTCGGTGGACAAGGATGTCAAGTTTGAGCAGATAAGGAAGACAGCACTTGACACCGAGAAAAAAATCCTGAAGGACATCACATTGTTTGATGTCTACGAAGGCAAGAACCTCGAGGAAGGCAAGAAGTCGTATGCCATAAGCCTCGTCTTGCAGGATGACAACAATACACTCAATGACAAACAAATAGACAAAGTGATGCAGCGCCTTGTCTCAGCATTCCAGACCAAGCTCGGTGCAAAGTTGAGATGAGGCATATACATTAAGCAATAACAGACAAAACTAAATAAAAACATAATCCAATGGGAAGAGCATTTGAATATAGGAAAGCTACCAAGCTGAAGAGGTGGGGCCACATGGCAAAGACTTTTACAAGATTAGGCAAGCAAATCGCTATCGCGGTAAAAGCCGGCGGGCCTGAACCGGAAAACAACCCCACGCTGCGTTCGATCATCGCTACATGCAAGCACGAGAACATGCCCAAGGACAACATAGAGCGTGCCATCAAGAATGCAATGGGCAAAGACCAAAGCGACTATAAAAGCATGACCTACGAAGGGTATGGCCCGCATGGCGTCGCTATATTCGTCGATACACTCACCGACAACCCGACACGTACAGTGGCCGATGTCCGCTCGGTCTTCAATAAATTTGGCGGCAACCTCGGCACGATGGGGTCGCTGGCATTCATCTTCGAACGCAAGTGCATTTTCACGTTCAAGAAAAAAGACGGTCTGGACATGGACGAACTCATCCTTGACCTGATCGATTATAACGTAGATGACGACTATGACGAAGACCCCGAGGACGGGACAATAACCATCTATGGTGACCCGAAGAGCTATGCTGCCATACAAAAGCATCTGGAAGAATGCGGCTTTGAAGATGTGGGAGGCGACTTCACATACATTGCCAACGACTATAAGGACGTGACTCCTGAGCAGCGTGCCACCATCGACAAGATGACAGAGCGCCTCGAAGAGTTTGACGACGTGCAGACTGTCTATACAAACATGAGGCCCGAGGAGTAAAAAGGATTAATCCGTCAGGGAAAGACAGCGGGTATCCGTGGCAACAGCCGACGGATACCCGCTGCCTTTTGCAGTATCCTAATACCTTTTCATCCCGATGACCGTGCCGCTCATGCCTGCACGGTCTCTCATGTGCCGCACGATAATGGTGTTGGCCGACATTATGCTCAGGACTTCCATTCGCTCCGACAAGCCATCCATTGTAGTGCCGGTCAAAGTGTCGCAATCGATTTCATATTCCCCACTGTAAGTCACAGCACTTTCAGACGGAGATAATCTACTGTCAGCCAATGACAGATGGACACTATATGTTAGACTGTCATCATCGAATGTGGCTACCCAGTCAATACTGTCAGTGTCGATTTTGCCCCATTCATCGCTGACCCAGATAGTATCTGCCCTTATCCATGTTTTATGCCATGTCCCGGCAAGCCATTCTGGTGACAAATGATTCTGTTTCCTGATACCGATGTGGTATTGTCCGCCGTCACTGTCATAGTACCATGCTGAAGCTTCGTCACCTGCTATGCCCACAAATTCCAGTTGCTCCGGTGCACCATCTCCGGTCGTGATGTGCACCGTGTTGTTTATTAACTCATAGGTCCCGCTATAGGACAAGTCATGTCCCTGCAATGCTTTATTGATGACTAACGTGCCGTCGCTGTTGAATATGGCACGGAGATACTGTCCCTCTGGTTCATATTCCACGTCATCTCTGTCCAGTACCCACCACATGTCCCAAATGCCATCGAGGCGCTCTGGTCTGATGATTGCATCGTCGCTCTCAGAGCAAGCGGTGAATGCAATGTGAATAGCGGCTGCACCCACCAACAGTCTAAACATTTTTTTCATTTCCGACAATCTTTATCATACGGATGCCTGATTACGACATCCGTTCAAAATGTAGTCCTGCTGACTCCATCGGGACAATGTCATTGTTTACTCGCGGCTATATACATAAAAACGTGGAGCCAGTCTGTCACTCGTTCCACGATAGAAAGGCCTTCGCATTGCCCGGATTGTCAGAACGAGCAACGCTGAAAGCCCCACGCTGATGCGGATATATAATGCCACTTGGGATGGCAGGCTGTGCCATCACTCCTTGGTGAATATATATAGCACATCACACGGAGCGTCACCGTTGCTTTGTCTTTGACAATCCTCAGAGTTTGCGAAGTTCTTCTATCGTCAAAACAAAAGCGCACAGTTACGCCTTCGATGTATATGCGTCTGTCTGGCTTCGGCCTGTCAGGGCATAAGCCATCGGGACAGACGTTGCAAATATAGTGATTATTCTTTTTGGGACATGTGTGAACATGCTTTTGCCGGCATGTATTTTGGCACAAGGTCAGACCGTCCGCAAAAGACATACAATGCTATGGCCGTAGGATTGTATGCCATGTGCCGTAGGGTCGTATGCCGTGTGGCAAAAGGTTGTATGCCATGCCGCATAGCCGGCGGGCTGCCGCTCATGCCTTGCGGTGTCTGGTGTGGGGTGTACTGGCCGGCGGATGTGGCGGGTGCAGTGTGTGATTGGCTGTCTTTCGCGGCCGGCGGGCAGATGTCATGCCGTGTCGCGGCCGCCGGCCGGCGATTTCACAGGGCTTTCACCTCGTGGACATCGACC
>DWUP01000150.1 GCA_020012075.1 Candidatus Avibacteroides avistercoris | reverse complement strand
CCGCCGTAGCTGAAAAACGGCAGGGGAATGCCTATGACCGGCACCAAGCCGAGCACCATGCCGACATTGACGAAGACGTGGAAGAGGAAGATGGATGCCACGCAATAGCCATAGATGCGCGCGAAATCCCTGTCCTGACGCTCGGCCAGATGGATGAGGCGCAGGATGAATGCCAAGTAGACCAACAGCACGCCGGCCGCACCGACGAAGCCCTGCTCCTCGCCCACGGTGCAGAAGATGAAGTCTGTGTCCTGCTCGGGCACATACTTGAGCTTGGTCTGCGTGCCGTTGAGGAAGCCCTTGCCCGTCATCCCGCCCGAGCCGATGGCAATCTTGGACTGATTGACATTATACCCCACCCCCGTCGGGTCCTCGACCATGCCGAGCAACACTTCTATCCTGACACGCTGGTGGTCCTGCAAAACCTCGCGGAACACATAGCCCGACGAATAGAGGAAGCCCGCCGACATGAGCGCGAACAGACCTATCCATGCCGACCGTGCCACGCCCGTGACCAGCCAACGGTAGAAATTGTAGAGGGCAAGCCCCACGACGAGCACGACCACGGCACGTGTCACGTCAAACGGCACCACCCACCGCGACACCGCGACAGATGCCGACACCGCCACCAAACAGATGACGGCCACCGGACGCAGGCGCTTGTCGCGGCGGAGGTACATCCGCATCATCGACAGCGTGAAGACAAGGATGAGGCACAGCACGGCAAACGACCCCTTGGGAGTCAGCCCGCCGGCCATCATCGACTGGTCATACTTGATGCTGACAACGAAGTAGACGACCATGGCCACCCCCGTGAAAGGTATGGCACCGGGCAATCCTTCACGATAGAGCATGACAAACAAGGCGAAAAAGACAAGGGCAGACCCCGTCTCATTCTGCCCCACAATCAATGCCACGGGGACAAAGATGACGAGCAACACCTGAGCCAGATTGCCCCACCTGCCCAAATCGAAGCCATAAGCACCCATCAGCTTGGCCAGCATGAGCGACGTGGCAAACTTGGCAAACTCCGCAGGCTGGACATTGACCGGCCCGAGCGACAGCCAGCTGCGCGACCCCTTGATGTCATCGGCCAAGAAGATAGTGGCAAGCAGCAATGCCATCACGGCGATATAGATGTAGGCAGCCATGCCCTCATAGGTCTTGCTGTCGAGCATCATCAACACGAAGCCGAGGACGTAGGCACACCCTATCCACACCAGTTGCTTGCCCGAGCGGGTGGCGAAGTCAAACAGGTCAGGATGGTCGAAACTATAACTCGCGCCGCACACCGTAAACCACCCGAAGAGTGTCAGCAGCACAAAGAGAGCTACCGTCACCCAGTCGATGCTACGCACTATGTCGGTACGCCTGATGTCACTCATACTTGGATGATATAAGATTGGTGTTTTCTATGCTTTCCAGCAGCGGCACACGCTCGGCAGCAATCGAGTCGTTGAGATATTGCTCGATCATCAATGCTCCTATCGGCACTGCCCACGTCGCCCCGAAGCCGCCATTCTCGACATAGACCGAGATGGCTATGCGGGCATCGTCCATCGGTGCGAAACCCATGAAGATGGAATGGTCGGTGCCGCTGTTCTGTGCCGTGCCGGTCTTGCCGCAAATCTCCAGCCCGGGGATGTTGGCACGGCGGCACGTCGCGCCATAGTCCGAGCCGACGACCGCGCCGCGCATACCCCTGACGGCTATATCATAGTACTCACGGTCGATGCCCGTGTAGCGCCACGTGCGATAGGCCCCATCGACCTGCCCCCCACGCACCTCCCTGACGACGTGGGGTGTGATGAACTTGCCGCGGTTGGCTATCGTGGCGGCCTGATTGGCTATCTGTATCGGGGTGCACAATATCTCACCCTGGCCTATGGCAATGCTTATGACGTTCAACGCCCGCCAACGCGGCCCGAGAAAGGTCTTATAGTATTCGTAGTTGGGTATCAACCCGCGCTTCTCGCCCGGCAGGTCTATGCCGAGACGGTAGCCGAATCCCATGGCGACCATATAGTCCTTCCAGCGCGTCATCGACTCTTCGATGCCTGAATACTTCTTGCTTTCGAGCATACGCATCAGTCCCCAGCAGAAATAGGCGTTGCACGAAGTCGATAGGGCATTCTGGAAATTGATGGGCGAAGCATGGCCGTGGCAGCCGAGGCGCATCCCCGAATAGAGGAAACCTGCATGACAGGGGAACATAGTCTCGGGGGTAGTGATGCCTTCCTGCAAGAAAATCAGCCCTTGGGCAGGCTTAAACGTGGACCCGGGCGGATATGCAGCCATTATCGCACGGTTGAAGAGCGGCTTGGTCTTGTCCTGCTCGAGGATGTGGTGGTTCTTGCCACGCTCACGGCCCACCATCAGCGCCGGGTCGTAGGAGGGCGACGAGACGAGACACAGTATCTCGCCCGTCGATGGCTCGATGGCAACGATGCTGCCCATCTTGCCCTGCATGAGCCGCTCGCCGAGCTGCTGGAGGCGGGCATCGAGGCCGAGCACCAAGTCATGCCCCGGCACGGCGGGCTCGTCGTATGCTCCGTCCATATACCTGCCGCGTATCCTGCCACGTGAGTCCCTCAGCAACACTTCTGTGCCCTTTGTCCCGCGCAACTCCTCCTCATAGGACCGCTCGATGCCCTGCTTGCCGATGAAGTCACCACTCGCATAATAGCCCGCCGTGTCACGGTCGAGCTCAGCGCGTGATATCTCGCCGATGTCACCGAGGACGTGCGCCGCAACGGGCGACGAATATTGCCGGATGGTGCGGCGGCGGATGTGGAAGCCATTGAATTTGTACAATTTCTCATGGAAGTTGGCAGCTTCCTCGGGACTGAGTTGGGCCATCAGCAGCTGTTGGGTGTAGCGTGAATATCCCGGGTTGCGGCGGCGGTCGCTGACACGTGCCATGATCGAGGCGAATTCTTCCCGCGTGATGCCGAGCGTGGAGCACAGGTCAAGCGTGTCAATCCCCTCGGTCTCGACAGGGACAAAGAGCAAGTCGTAGGTAGGCTGGTTGTACACCATCAGATTGCCGTTGCGGTCATAGATGTTGCCCCGGGCAGGATAGACGGTGCGTTTGAGGAAAGCATTGCTGTCAGCATAGCGTTTGTAATCATCGGTCGTGATCTGCAATGCAAACAGGCGGATGATATATACCAGAACCACAGCGACAGCTATGCCGCCGATGATATATTTACGGTTGGTGTATCTGATGTCGCGTGGCAATAGTACGTTCTCCTATGCTTCTATCTCCTTATATTCTCGATCACAAGGACAAGCGCAAACGTGAATGCCGAGCTGGCGAGCACGCGCGCCGATATGTCCCAAGGGCTGCCGAGGTCGAAATAACAGAGCAAAACGACGGCAGCATGATGAATCAATATAGCAGTGGCCGCATATTTTGCAAATGACGACGGCCCTGCGACTTTAAGCGAAGGGGCATCATGCTCCAATGCCTCACGGCTCACATACAGGCGCAGGATGGCCGGGCGCAGGAAGGCCAGCAGCACAGAAGCGGCGGCATTGACGCCGGGGGTGTTGGAAAACACATCGACCAGCAGGCCACAGGCGAAGGCCCACAGCATGGCATTGTTGGGGGATTCGTCAGTTTCCATGCGCAGCAACACATATATATACAGATATGGTGTTGCATAGCCAAACAAGTTGATATTGTTGAGCACGAAGGCCTGCACTACAATGAGCACGAGAGCCCAGACTGCGCGATTGAGGTACTTAGCCATTATGGTTCACTTGATTTGATTCCTGCCGTCAGGCTGTCTTCGTCGGCCGAGAGGCTGTTGCCAATGACACGCACCATGCCGAGGCGGGCTATATCGGTCGAGAGCTTCACGTCGATCACACACGTCAATCCGTCCTCAGAGAAGCCGTGCCTTGCGACTGTCCCCACCATGATGCCCTCTGGGAATACCGACGAATAGCCGCTCGTCACCACTGTGTCGCCGGCATTGACCTCTGCATGGCGCGGTACATCAATCAGCTGTGCCAGTTGCGGGTCGCCGCCATCCCAGCACAGGTTGCCGAAGTATTCGGAACGCGCCAGCTTGCAACTGATGTTGGACCTGCTGTTGAGCACCGAGATGACCAGTGCGTGACGGGCCGATGTCATACACACGATGCCTACGGCTCCCTCCGGACCGACGACACCCATATCCTCGCGGATGCCGTCATTGCTGCCCTTGTCGATAGTGATATAATTGTCCAGCCTATTGACACTGTTATTGACGACACGGGCTGCTATGACTTCGACCGCCGTGTCTGCCGGGAAAGGCTGCGCCATGGTGCCAATGCTGTCGAGAGCCGCACGGAGACGCTCGTTTTCAAGCACCAGTGAGAGATTCCTGTCGAGGAGTTTTTCATTGGCGCTCCTCAGGCCGACATAGCTGCGCACAGATGATGTCCATTCATATACCGACCCCACCACGCGGTTGGCCGAAGTGAAGAATACGCTCCCCTGATAGTTGTTGAACCTGAACAACAGCCACAGGCTCAGCACCTCAAGGAGGACGAAGAGCAGCCAGTGATTGTATTTGACGATGAAGTCTATCAGATTGCGCATATCATCAGATGGTAACTGTCATTGGGTCGTATGCCACCGGCCACGGCATCAGATGCCATCGCGACAGCATAGAATGCCGCGCCCAATAGCATCAATCGCCGACGCGCCCCGACAGAGGGTGGCACGTCCGCGATTGCAATGCCTGTATTGGCAGATGCCGAGCCATGAGGCTTGTCACGCATGGTCTTATCGCATGAGGAAGGAGAAACGGTTGATGTTCTTCAATGCCACGCCTGTGCCTTTTGCCACAGCACGCAGCGGGTCCTCGGCCACATGGAACTGGATATTGATCTTGTCGGTCAGACGTTTTGCCAATCCGCGCAGCAAGGCACCGCCCCCGGCCAGATATATGCCGTTCTTGACGATGTCGGCATATAGCTCGGGCTGCGTGCTCTCGAGTGCTGTCAGGACTGCCGTCTCGATCTTGTTGATTGTCTTGTCGAGGCAATGGGCTATTTCCTGATAGCAGACGGGCACTTCCATCGGCAGTGCGGTGATTTTGTTAGGGCCGTAGACCACATAGTCCTCGGGGGCATCTTCGCCGAGGTCGGTGATTGCCGCCCCGACATTGATTTTGATGCGCTCGGCCATGCGTTCACTGACCTTGATGTTATGCTGGCGTCCCATGTATTCCTGTATGTCCGCGGTCATCTCATCGCCGGCTATGCGGATGGAGTTGTTTGAGACGAGGCCGCCAAGCGATATGACGGCTATCTCTGTCGTGCCTCCGCCGATGTCTACTATCATGTTGCCCTGGGGGGCTTCCACGTCAAGGCCTATCCCGATAGCTGCCGCCATCGGCTCGAATATGAGGTAGACGTCGCGTCCCCCGGCGTGCTCGGCGGAGTCACGCACGGCACGCAGCTCGACATCCGTACTGCCCGAAGGCACGCCTATCACCATGCGCAGCGACGGGGCGAACAGGCGGTTGCGGCTATTGACCATCTTGATGAGGCCGCGAATCATCTGCTCGCAGGCATAGAAGTCTGCTATGACTCCGTCACGCAGCGGACGGATGGTCTTTATGTTGTCGTGCACCTTCTCATACATCATCTTGGCCTTGTCACCGACGGCTATCATCTTGTTGGTTATGCGGTCAAGGGCCACTACCGAAGGCTCATCGACGACAATCTTGTCATTAGAGATTATGATGGTGTTGGCAGTGCCAAGGTCCATCGCTATGTCTTGTGTAAAAGAAAACCAGCCCACTTTGTTACTATCTCCTATTTTATTCTTTCGTGTTCAACTCTAATGGCGGTATCAATGTTTGAAATGGCGGAAACCTGTCGTCACCATGGCGATGCCGTGCTGGTTGCAATAGTCAAACGTCTGTTGGTCCCTGATTGAGCCGCCGGGCTGGATGACTGCCGTGATACCCTCGTTGCCGGCTATCTCCACGCAATCGGGGAATGGGAAGAAAGCATCCGACGCCATGACCGCCCCGTGCAGGTCGAAGCCGAATGATTTGGCCTTCTCGATTGCCTGTTTGAGTGCATCGACACGTGAGGTCTGGCCGACGCCACTCGCCAGCAGTTGTTTGCCCTTGGCAAGGACAATAGAGTTTGACTTGCTGTTTTTCACTATTTTATTAGCGAAGAGCATGTCTTCCGTCTCACGTCCGTCAGCTTTCTTGTCGGTCACAGGGGTCAGGTCGTCGGGTGTCTCGACCTTGAGGTCACGGTCTTGCACGAGTACCCCGTTGAGTACCGAGCGGAACTGGCGCTTGGGGAGGTCTGCGTCTTTGCGGACAAGGATTATGCGGTTCTTCTTCTGCGACAACACCTCAAGGGCATCCATGTCATAATCAGGGGCGATGATGACTTCGAAGAATATCTTGCCGACCTCTTCGGCCGTTTCCTTATCGACAGGACGGTTGGTGACAATCACGCCTCCATATGCCGACACAGGGTCGCCGGCCAATGCATCGCGCCATGCCTCGGCGAGTGTCGGGCGGGAAGCCACACCGCAGGCGTTGTTATGCTTGAGTACAGCGAATGTCGTCTCCTCGAATTCATCAATCAAGTCTACGGCCGCATTGATGTCGAGCAAGTTATTATATGAGATTTCCTTGCCGTGCAACTGGTCAAACATTGCATTGAAATCACCGAAGAACATGCCTCGTTGGTGAGGATTCTCACCGTAGCGGAGTATCTTTTGCGAATCGACAGCCGCGCGGAACGCCGAGCAATCGCCCTTATCAAAGTAATTGAAGATTGCAGAGTCATAATAAGAAGAGACAGCGAACGCCTCTTTTGCAAACCATGCACGCTCTTCGAGGGATGTGGTAGCGCCATTCTCGCTCAAGATGTCAAGCAGTGGCTGATATTGTGCCTGTGACGCGACGATTACCACGTCTTTGAAATTCTTTGCGCCCGCACGTATGAGCGAGATGCCACCTATGTCTATCTTCTCGATGATGTCTGCTTCGCTCGCTCCCGAAGCTACTGTCGCCTCAAAAGGATAGAGGTCGACGATGACAAGGTCTATCTCCGGGATTTCATACTGCTCTATTTGTTTCCTGTCCTGCTCCATGTCGCGACGGCAAAGGATGCCGCCAAAGACTTTGGGATGCAATGTCTTGACCCTTCCCCCGAGTATCGACGGATAGGATGTCAGGTCTTCGACTGCTTTGCACTCATAGCCCATTGACTCGATAAACTGGCGTGTGCCGCCTGTGGAGAGGAATTTCACCCCATTGTCATGCAGGCGGGTGATTATTTCATCAAGCCCTTCCTTGTGATAGACTGAGACAAGGGCGGTTTTTATTTTTTTCCTTTCTGACATTTACTCTTATGGATTAATTCATTAGACTTCACAAAAGTACTAAAAACGCAAACACTATGGGCACCAGTCATGCCTTTTATTGTTTTTTTGCCTTAGTGAAGTCATGTCATATCAGCTCTGTGCGGGCGACAGCCATCAATGTCACTGCCCTTGCGACACCTTGCAGTTGCCTTGCACATTCATGCATGGTCGCTCCGGTGGTCATCACATCATCCACCAGCATGACATGTTTGCCGCGGCACGTCCCCGGGTCATCGAGGATGAATGTCCCCCTGATGTTTGTCATGCGCTCTGCTTCGCGCATTTGCTTCTGGCTGTGCGTGGACAATGGCCGTGACATGGCATCGACGACAGGCAGTCCGGTGTATGACGATATGCCTATGGCCAGCTCCCGGGCCTGATTGTAGCCGCGTGTCTTGAGCTTCTCAGGAGCCAACGGGACGGGTAGCAGCACATCTATGTCCCCGAAGACGCCGTGCCTGTCAAGCTCTGCCGCGGCCAGCACCCCGAGTTGGTGTGCCAGCCGTGCATGGCCGCCACCTTTCACACGGTTTATCAGACGGCCGAGCATTGAGCCGTGAGTGTAGCCGAACGGTGCGACTGTCCTCGTCACGATGGCGCATCTGTCCACGGCGTCATCGCAATCTGTCCCGACAGATGTGCGGTAGGGCAGCTTCATTATGCAACCTGTGCAAATGCTGTCCTCAGAGTCATTGAGCCTTGTGCCGCATGATTGGCAGAGACGCGGCAGGAGTACTTCGCAGGCTGCACGCATCCAGTCAGTCAATGCCATGTGCGTCCATCCATTGTGTCAGCATGTCATATTCATATCCGCGCGATGCCCCGAAGCGCAGCAATTTGGCACGCCGCTTCGCAGGGTCGGGTTCGTTGATGGTGCGTGCCTTGGCAGACATCACTTTGTCCATGCGCGATGCGTATGCCTCCGCTTCGATTTCGCGCAAAGCCTCATCGACAATCCTCCCGTCAATCATCTTGGCACGCAGGTGGAAGGCAATCTTTGTCCTGCCCCAACCGGTGAGCCGGGACTTGTCATGCACGAAAGCCCTCGCATAGCGGCGGTCATCGACGAAACCTTGAGCGGCCAGAGCGGCGACCACACTGTCGGCATCGCCGGCGGCAAGCCCCCATTGCATGAGTTTGGCACGGACTTCGCCGGTGCAATGCTCGCTGCGCGAGCAATAGGCTGCCGCGCGACGGAGAGCCTCATCCTTTGTCACATCTCTCTTCATGCTTCTCCTTTCACGAAACGGTAGTTGCCCACATAGTCTTTCTCCGCCACTACATTGCCATAGCCAGACGACTTAAGCAGCTGAGATACCTCGCAGGCAAATGCACGGTTGATTTCAAAGCAAATCATCCCGCCGCGCTTCAGCCACCGCCGCGCCTTGGCCGCGGCCGTGCGATAGAACACCAGCGGGTCTTCGTCGGTGACAAACAGCGCGCCGGGCGGCTCATAGAGCAGTACACGGTCGTCCATCGCGGCCCTCTCTGACTGAAGTACGTATGGAGGATTACAGGTCACGATGTCAAATCCGCCCTCGGGATATTCGGCAGACATCAAGTCGGCCACCTCGCAACGCACTGCCACTTGGCATGCCTCGGCGTTGGCACGCGCCACGGCCACCGCGCCTGCCGAGACGTCCATCGCCGTGATGTCCCAGTCGCGGTGCGCCAAGGCAAGGGCTATCGCCACACATCCCGAGCCGGTGCACAGGTCGATGGCCGTGCGGGGTCCGTCGCCTGCCCACCTGCAGACCAAGTCCACCAGTCCCGATGTCTCGGGCCGCGGGATCAGTGTGTCGGGTGTGACCGCGAGGCGGATGCCCATGAATACTGCCGTCCCCGTGACATACTGCACCGGCTCGCCGTCAGCGAGCCGGTGCACGGCGATGTCGAGCCTGCGGCGTGCTTCGTCACCGAGCATGTCGGCCGGCGTCATGAGTGCCTGCACCCGTGACAGCCCGAGCATGTCTTCACACAAGGCGCGCACTACACCGTCGAGTTCACCGCCGTCATAGTGCGCAGCCAGCCGTTGCTTGAGATAAGCCGTAATGTTTGGGAGCATCTCAGACCCCCGCTCACATATTCTCTTTCTTCACTTCGAAGTAAGCCTGCGGGTGGAGGCATGCAGGGCATACCTTCGGGGCTTCTTTTCCCTCATAGATAAACCCGCAGTTGCGGCATTGCCACACGACCACGCCGTCCTTGGCGAAGACCTTGCCGTCCTCGATGTTGGCAGCCAGCTTGCGGTAGCGTTCCTCGTGCCCGCGCTCGGCCACGCTGATCATGCGGTACATGACGGCTATCTCGGGGAATCCCTCCTCATCTGCCACGTCTGCGAAATGCGGGTAATCGGCCGTCCATTCCTCGTTTTCGCCCTCGGCGGCAGCCCTGAGGTTGTCGAGCGTCGTGCCTATGACCCCGGCAGGATAGGCGGCGGTGATTTCCACCTTGCCCCCTTCGAGCCATTTGAACATACGTTTGGCGTGTTCTTTCTCTTGCTCGGCTGTCTCAAGGAATATGGCAGCGACCTGTTCGTATCCCTCTTTCTTGGCCACACTTGCAAAGTAAGTATAGCGCATCCTTGCCTGCGACTCGCCTGCAAACGAGCACATCAGGTTTTTCTCTGTTTTTGTGCCTTTCAGACTCTTTCCCATTGTCGTGAATTGTATTAGTGAAACATTCTGTGAGTTGTATTGCAAATATAAGGATTAAAACCTTTGCCACCGCAACATCCGGCGTGCTAAATGCCCCCGCCCGGCCATGCATGCCGTTCAGTGCAGGGCATCCGCCCCCTGCGTCGGGCACCTGCCGGCGCACGGCGGGATGACAGTGGAAAAACTTAGGCTGCAAATATATATTTTTAGGTTAGAGATATATATTTTTAGCCTAAGTTTTTGCGATGGCATACTATGCTGCCGCGAATAGCATCTGATGCCGCGGCAGCCGTTTTTGTCCCGGCCGGCGGCGGGGTGTGATGGCAAATGCGTAAATTTGCAGCCACTTGGCATTTTACATTTGACAAAAGCGACTGTGATGGACAATGCGTTCGACGATTACATAATCGACTTCGGCGGCGTGCTCGTGGGGCTCGACCGGCGGCGTTGCATCGACAGCTTCAGTGCCCTCGGCGTGGGCGATGTGGACAAGCTGATCGACTACTATTACCAAGGCGACCTCTTCGGCCGGCATGAGCGGGGAGAGATCGGCGACACCGAGTTCAGAGACGCGCTGCGTGCGGCGGCCGGGGCTGACGGCATCAGTGACGACGCCATCGACGCGGCATGGGACTCATTCCTCACCGGCGTGCCACGGCACAAGCTCGAGACGCTCCGGGCCTTGAGACAGGCCGGACGGCGGGTGTGGCTGCTGAGCAACACCAACAACATCCATTGGCAATATGCCCTCACACACTACTTCAACACCCCGGGGCTTGGCATAGACGACTGCTTCGACGGGACTTTCTTGTCATACGTGATGAAGATGGCAAAGCCCGACCCCGACATCTTCCGCGAAGTGATACGGGCTACGGGGGCAAAACCCGGGACGACACTGTTCGTGGACGACAGTGAAGCCAACTGCCGCTCGGCGGCCTCGCTCGGCATACACACGCTGCATGCCGCACCGGGATGCGACTGGACGTCAGAAATCATCAAAGGGATGGCATGATGCGGCTGATCAAATACGACACGGCACTCCGGCCCGCGACGAGATGCGCGGCCACCATCGGATTCTTCGACGGCGTGCATCGCGGGCACAGATTCCTCATCGACCGCGTGAAGAGCGTGGCCGGTGCCGAGGGGCTGCCTTCGGCTGTCGTCACATTCACCGGCCACCCGCGCGCCGTGACCGACCCCGGGCACATCCCCATGCTGCTCACCACCCCCGACGAAAAGGTGAAGCAACTCGCCACGACCGGCATCGACATCTGCTACACTCTCGACTTCGACCGCCGTCTGGCGGACATGACCGCAGAACAGTTCATGCGAGAGGTGCTGCGCGACCGCCTCGGGGTCGCCGTGCTGGTAGTCGGCTATGACCACCGCTTCGGGCACGGACGCCGTGAGTCGTATGAGGACTACCAAGCCTACGGCCGGCAGCTCGGCATCAAGGTGCTCCGCGCCGAGGGGCTCGCCGGCGGACGGCACGAAGTCAGCGCCTCATCCATCCGCAGGGCTTTGGCCGACGGCAATGTCCGCCTTGCCTCGGCAGGACTGGGGCGTGACTATGACATCACGGGGACGGTAGTCGATGGCTATCACATAGGACGGACGATGGGTTTCCCGACGGCCAACATCGCCGTGCCTGCCGGCAAGATGCTCCCGGCAGGGGGTGTCTATGCCGTCACCACAGACGTGGGCGGCAAGGCATACGATGCAATGCTCAACATCGGCAGCCGCCCGACATTCGGACAACAGACACCGGCGACGGTCGAGATGAACATTTTCGGCTTCGACGGCAATATCTACGGGCAACGACTGACGGTGCATTTCGTCGAAAGGATGAGGGCAGAGAGGAAATTCGACAGCCCCGGGGCGCTCGCAGAACAGTTGCAAAAGGACAAGAGAGACATTGCCACACTGCTATACGTCGAGCGCAACGCCGATGCCGACCCGCGCGAAGTGGCACTGCACGCCGGCAAAGACAAGGACATAGACTATGCCCGCGCCGCGACACAGATCGAGGGACGCCGGATGGCACGGCACAAGCTGCCGCTCCATGCCTCCACGCGGGGCATCATATACCCCCGTCACCTGTCGATGGAGCAATGCTCGTCGCAACGGGCAGCGGACTTCAAGGCCACGCTGGCGGGAGGAGGGACAATGATCGACCTGACCGGGGGCTTCGGAGTAGATTGCCTCGCCATGGCGAGACGCTTTGACCGGGCGACCTACGTAGAGCGCGACGAGGAGCTGTGCCGCATCATGCGGCACAATGCCCCCCTGCTCGGCGGCGACAACATCGAGGTCATCAACGCTGACGCTGCCGGCTACCTGTCGTCATGCGGCGGGGCCGACCTCATCTACATCGACCCGGCACGGCGCGACACACACGGCAGCCGCGTCATAGGCCTGTCCCAATGCACGCCTGACCTGACCGAGATGGGCGGACTGCTGCTGTCAAAGGGGCACACGGTAATGGCCAAACTGTCGCCGATGCTCGACATCAAAGCCATGATGTCAGACCTGACAGGCATCAGCACCGTCTATGCCGTGGCCATCGACGGCGAGTGCAAGGAGCTGCTCGCCGTCATGCACCGCGATGCACGGGGCGAACCCTGCATGACCGCCGTCAATCTGAAGCGCGACGGCACCGAGACTTTCACATTCACAATGAGCGAAGAAGCGGCGGCAACGCCCGCCTATGCCCCATCGGTCGGTACATTCCTCTATCTGCCCAATGCCGCAGTGATGAAAACCGGGGCATTCAAGTGCGTGGGCACCCGCTTCGGGCTGGCTAAGCTCGCACCCGGCACGCACCTATATACGTCAGATGCGCCCGTGCCGGGCTTCCCCGGCCGCCGTTTCGCCGTGGCTGCCGTCTATGGGGCAGGCCGGCAGGAGCTGAAGCAACTCACCCGGCAGTGCACGAGAGCCAATGTCGTGACACGCAACTTCCCCCTCACCCCCGACCGGCTAAGGGAGAAGCTGCGCATGGCCGACGGTGGCGACGACTATGTCATCGGTGCCACGCTCGCCGACGGCAAGAAGGTCGTGGTGCTGTGCAGGAAAGAATGAGGATGCCGCACAAGACGTGATGGGAATACCAACAGACGTCATGTCATCAGACATATCAATACCATAGTTCTCACAAAGCCGCCAACGCCAAATCACACCGCACCCTGCGCGGGCGCGATGCCGTCTGCCTCAGGTGGCATACTACCCTGACGAGATTAGCATACAATGCCACGGGCATTAGCATTGTATGCCACGGGCGGTAGCATTGTATGCCACGGCGATGGCATCTGACCCCACGGGCGGCACCGTCAGCCGGCGACCGGGCGGCACGGTGCGACGTGGCTGAAAAGCCCAAGCCCCGCCGCATCATCTGTGGCAGGGCTTGGGCTGTGACATGAGGCCGGCGGCGGGCGTCAGACCTTGTTTGCCTTCTTACGTTCGTTTTCATCGAGGATTGTCTTGCGCATCCTCATGCTCTTGGGGGTCACCTCGACGTATTCATCTTCCTTTATATATTCCAATGCCTCTTCGAGCGAGAAGATGACGGGCGGGATGATGCGGGCCTTGTCGTCAGAGCCCGAGGCACGCATGTTGGTGAGTTTCTTCGACTTGGTCACATTGATGACGAGGTCTTTCTCGTGCACATGCTCGCCGACGACCTGCCCTGCATAGACTTCCTCCTGAGGATAGATGAAGAATCGTCCGCGGTCCTGCAGCTTGTCTATGGCGTAGGCATAGGCTGTGCCAGACTCCATGGCGATCATCGAGCCGTTCTGCCGGCGGGGAATGTCACCCTTGTAGGGGGCGTATTCCTTGAATACGTGCGCCATGATTGCTTCTCCTGCCGAGGCAGTCAGCACGTTGGTGCGCAGACCGATGATGCCTCGCGACGGGATGGTGAATTCGAGATTGACGCGTTCCCCTTGGTTTTCCATTGCGACGAGCTCCCCTTTGCGGCGCGTCACCATATCGATCATCTTGCTGGAATATTCCTCCGGGACGTTGATGGTCAGGTCTTCCATCGGTTCGCAGCGTTGCCCGTCGATTTCCTTGAAGATTACCTGCGGCTGTCCCACCTGCAATTCGTATCCTTCGCGGCGCATCGTCTCTATCAGCACCGAGAGATGCAGCACGCCACGTCCCGAGACTATCCACTTGCCATCCTCCTCACTCTTGGCTACCCTCAGGGCAAGGTTCTTGTCGAGTTCTTTCATCAGGCGGTCATGGATGTGTCGTGAGGTGACATACTTGCCTTCACGCCCGAAGAAAGGTGAGTCGTTGATGGTGAAAAGCATGCTCATCGTCGGCTCGTCTATCGCAATCGGGGGGAGGGGTTCGGGATTGTCATAGTCGCAGATGGTGTCCCCTATCTCGAAATTGTCTATACCTGTCAGGGCGCATATATCACCCGAATCGACCGTTTCGGCCTTTGCCCTGCCCAGTCCCTCAAAGACTTGCAGCTCCTTGATCTTGGTCTTGACCATCGTTCCGTCGCGCTTGGCGAGCGTCACGTTCATACCCTCGCGCAGTGTGCCACGGTGGACGCGGCCCACGGCTATGCGGCCTGTGTATGACGAGTAGTCGAGTGACGTGATGAGCATCTGGGGCGTGCCCTCCAACCGCCGTGGGGCGGGGATGTAACGGATTATGGCATCGAGCAGCGGGATGATATTGTCGGTGGGGTTGCGCCAGTCGTCGCTCATCCAGTTGTTCTTTGCCGAGCCGTAAATCACCGGGAAGTCCAGCTGGTCTTCCGTAGCGTTGAGCGAGAACATAAGGTCGAAAACCATCTCATAGACCTCATCCGGCCGGCAGTTGGGTTTGTCCACCTTGTTGATGACGACGATGGGTTTGAGTCCTATCTGCAAGGCTTTCTGCAGGACAAACCGTGTCTGGGGCATCGGGCCTTCGAAGGCATCGACCAGCAGCAGGCATCCGTCGGCCATGTTGAGCACCCTCTCGACCTCTCCCCCGAAGTCTGCGTGGCCCGGGGTGTCGATGATGTTGATTTTAGTTCCCTTGTAATTGATTGAGACATTCTTTGAGAGAATCGTGATGCCACGCTCCCGCTCGATGTCATTATTATCCAAGACGAGCTGACCGGCGGGCTTGTCGTCGCGGAACAAATGACCTGCCAGCATCATCTTGTCCACCAGAGTGGTCTTGCCATGATCGACATGGGCTATGATGGCTATATTCCTTATATCTTGCATAGAGAATTGATTAATTCGCCGCGAAATTACTAAAAATCTGCAATATATGACCATGCCCGCATGATATATGCCCGGCGGAGGCATGAACGGCAGTCCCGGGCCAAGCGCAGGGACATCACCCGTGCACGGTCAGTCGGCATCGCTGCGGCATACGGCCCCACGGCGATGGCACCGTATGCCACGGCATTTGGCATACGACCCTACGGGCAAAAACATTGTATGCCATCGGCAAAATCATTGTATGCCACGGGCGGAAACATAGTATGCCGCGGGCAGAGACATCAGACGACAAATCACGGTCAAACGGAATGTGGAGACACACACTTGCACCTCCCACTGCGGACGGTGTCCCCCGAATGACATCCGGCACGGCGATTCATCCCCTACGGGCGGATGAGAGGCACGCCTGCGTCACCACGCGTGTGCAGCTCATTGATTGCCACGCCCGCCACGGGCAGAGAGGGCGGCGCGTATGTTGCGCATCAGTCCCTCATACTTGGCACGCTTGACGGCCGAGCCGCGGAAGAGGCGGCGGTAACGTTCCTCGGTCAGTGCAGCCCAGTCGGCGACAGTCATCGACAGCAATTCACCGGACGGGGCGAACTCTGGCACGCCGCCGGCGGGGACGCCGTGATTGTGCGGGCAGACCATCTGGCATGTGTCGCAGCCATATATGCGGTCGCCGAGGCAGCCTATGGTGGCAGGGGCGAGAGGGCCGCGATGCTCGATCGTCTGGCACGAGAGGCAGCGGCGCGCGTCCAGACGG
>DWUP01000013.1 GCA_020012075.1 Candidatus Avibacteroides avistercoris | reverse complement strand
TCGACTATTGCGCCATACAGATAGACGCACGCAAAGCCGAGGGAAAGACGGCGACGGTGAACCTCCACTTCACAGACACCGACGAAAAGGCCGCAATCATACTGAAAAACAGCGTCCTCACACACCGCCTGCGCCACGAGCACGGGGCGCAATGCAGTCTGGCAATGAGCAAAGCCGACTTCGCACGCATCGTCACGGGACAGACCGGTGTGGACGAGCTCTCAGACGGCGGCAGCCTGACAGTGGAAGGCGACAAGGCCGCCATCATGACAATCATAGACGCGATGCAGGAGGCCGACCCGCAATTTGACATCGTCACACCCTGAGGACGCACCGCACGGCCAAACCTGTAAGAAGTCACGGCGACAGTCCGGCAGCACACCGGGCCGTCGCCGTGGCATACTGCCCTACGCGATTAGCATACGATGCCAAGTGGATTAGCATACAATGCTAAGTAGGTTAGCATACAATGCTAATCGGGTTAGCATACGACCCTAAATGGATTGGCATACGACCTTTTCGGGTTTTACTTACTACCCCGCCGGCCGAAGCCTGCCAAGCCGCCGGAGGCACGTCAGATGATGCAGCCCGCATGAATCGGCGTGAGGCCGGCATCATCCCGGCAGATACACCCGTGGCGGCCATGCCGGAGGTCTCATCCCTCTGCATGGCCGCCACGGCTATATGTGGATGGCACTCGTGCGCCGCCTGCCTGTCAGGCTTTTATCTTGTCAAATCCCTGCCCGAATACACCGATGACGGCGCTTTGCGAGACGAAAGCATTCGGGTCAATGGACTTCACGAGGCGGAAGATATTGTTTGACTCACTCCTCTTGGCAAGCACCACGATGACTTTCACCGGCTTTTTGCTGTACCAGCCGTGCCCGTCGAGCACCGTCACGCCGCGATGCGCCCTCGCAATCACCGCGTCGGCGATCTGCTCATAGTCCTTGGAGAATATCAGGAACTGGACTGACTGCCGCACACTATTGACCACATAGTCCACTGAGAAGCCCACAATGACCAGCGTGCAGAATGCAAACATGACCTTTTGCACCGTGTAGTCGGGGATGAAGGCCGATGACGAGATGATGCACACGTCGCACAGCATGGTCATGCGTCCGAAGGGGATGTTCTTATACTTATTGACGATGGCCGCGATGATGTCCGTGCCGCCCGTGCTGCCGTTGTGCGAGAAGGCCAGCCCCAGACCTACGCCGCAAAGTATTGCGCCGATCATGCAGGCCATGAACGGCTCATCGCCCACGAGCGACCCGTAGCGGTTGGTTATCAACGCACGCAGCAGGTTGAGGAAAAGGTACAGGACTATCGTGCCATAGATAGTCTTGAGGCAAAACTTCCAGCCCACGAAGCGCAATGCAAAGACCAAAAGCACGATGTTGATAATCACATACGTGTTTTGCATGGGGAATCCCGTGGCATACTCGACGATGGCCGAGATACCGGTAACGCCCCCGGTGGTTATACGGTTGGGGATAAGGAAGCCCGCCCAACCGAATGAATAGACCAAAAGCCCGAAGGTGATGAACAGATAGTCCTTTGCTTCGGCCATGAGTACCTGACGCGAGAATGGTTTGGGCTTATTGCCACCGGGCCGGGCAACCGGACTGCCGGTCATTGACGCTGCTTGCACTTCTTCGGCGAGTGCATTCTTCTCTACTTCTTCTTTTTCTGTTATTGTTTTCATCCCAAGACGATATTGACGATTTTCTTTGGCACTATGATGACTTTCCTTATTGTCTTGCCATCGATGTACTTTTGTGCGCTCTCGCTGGCAAGGACGGTGCGCTCGATTTCATCGTTGGTCGCATCGGCGGCAAACTGCAAGTTGAAGCGCACCTTGCCGTTGAACGAGACGGCATAATTGACCGTGTCCTCGCGCAGATAGTCCTCATTCCACACAGGCCACTGTGCATCACAGACGGTGGTGGTGTGCCCGAGGGCTTCCCACAGCTCCTCGGCGATGTGTGGGGCAAACGGTGCAATCAGTATCACCAGAGGCTCGAGGACGGCACGCTTGTTGCACTTGAGTGCAGTCAGCTCATTGACGCAGATCATAAACGCCGCAACCGACGTATTGTAGGAGAATGACTCGATGTCGGCTGTGACCTTCTTGATGAGCTTGTGCAGTGACTTGAGTTCTTCCGCCGCAGGCTCTGCGTCGCTGAATGCGAAGCCGCCGCCTTTGTCACTGTAGAGTGCCCAGAATTTCTTCAGGAATCGATGCACGCCGTCTATACCATTCGTGTCCCACGGCTTGGACTGCTCGACAGGTCCGAGGAACATCTCATACATCCTCAACGTGTCTGCCCCATACTTTTCTACTATCATGTCGGGGTTTACGACGTTGTACATCGACTTGGACATCTTCTCCACCGCCCAGCCACACACATACTTGCCGTCCTCGAGGATAAACTCTGCGCCGTCATACTCTGGACGCCATGCCTTGAATGCCTCGATGTCGAGCACGTCGCCCGAGACGATATTGACATCCACGTGCAGCGGTGTCACGTCATAGCCTGACTTCAGCCCGGCAGAGACGAATGTATTGGTGTCCTTGATGCGGTAGACGAAGTTGCTGCGCCCTTGGATCATGCCTTGATTGACGAGCTTCTTGAACGGTTCGTCCTTGACCACCACCCCGATGTCGTAGAGGAATTTGTTCCAGAACCGTGAGTAAATCAGATGGCCCGTGGCATGTTCCGTCCCGCCTACGTATAGGTCCACGTTTTCCCAGTATTCGTCCGCTTCTTTGGATACGAGTGCATTGTCGTTGTGCGGGTCCATGTAGCGGATATAATAGGCTGACGAGCCTGCGAAGCCGGGCATCGTGTTCAGTTCGAGCGGATATCCCTCGGGTGTCGTCCATCCTTTGGCCCTGCCGAGGGGCGGCTCGCCCGACTCGGTCGGGAGGAATTTGTCCACCTCGGGCAATTCCAGCGGCAGTTGGCTCTCATCCAACGTATAGGGCATCCCGTCCTTGTAGTATATGGGGAAAGGCTCGCCCCAGTAGCGTTGGCGGGAAAAGATGGCGTCACGCAGTCTGTAATTGACCTTGATGCGGCCCAGCCCTTTCTCCTTTATATATTGTTTTGTCTTGGCTATGGCATCCTTGACTTCGAGTCCGTTCAAGACGAGGCCTCCCTCACGCTCCATGCCCGGGCGGGGTGAATTGATCATGCGTCCGGACTTGGCGTCGAAGCTCTCTTCACTCACGTCACAGCCCTCGATGAGCGGACGTATCTCCAGTCCGAAATGCTTGGCGAATGCATAGTCCCGTGAGTCATGGGCCGGGACAGCCATTATCGCACCCGTCCCGTAGCCGGCCAGCACATAGTCGCTCACCCACACGGGGACGGATTCACCGGTCAGCGGATTCTCGGCATACGAGCCTGTGAAGACTCCCGTCACACGCCGGTCGCTGATACGCTCACGCTCGGTGCGTTTTTTGGTCGCCTCGACGTAGGCATTCACCTCATCACGCCGGTCGTCGGTAGTAAGCTCGGCGACCAGTTCACTCTCGGGAGCGAGCACCATGAACGTCACCCCGAACACCGTGTCGGCGCGTGTCGTGAATATGGTGAACTCCTTGCCGCTGCCTTTCACCTTGAAGCGCAGCTCTGCACCCTCCGAGCGGCCTATCCAGTTGCGTTGCGTCTCCTTGAGCGAATCTGTCCAATCGACAGTCTCAAGCCCAGCCAGCAGCCTCTCGGCGTAGGCCGACACGCGCAGGCACCACTGTTTCATCACGCGTTGCACCACCGGATGGCCGCCACGCTCTGACACCCCGTCGACGACTTCGTCATTTGCCAGCACTGTCCCGAGGGCCGGGCACCAATTGACCACCGTGTCGCCGAGATAGGCTATGCGATAGTTCATCAGCACACGCTGCCTCTGGGTCTCGTCCATCGCACGCCATTCGCCGGCGGTGAAATGCAGTTCCTCGCCGCAGGCGGCATTGATGCCGTCAGTGCCGTGCGCCTCGAAGTGCTCCACCAGACGCTCGATGGGCAATGCCCGCCCCTCGGCGTTGTCATAATAGTGGTGGAACATCTTGATGAACGCCCACTGTGTCCACTTGTAATAATGCGGGTCGCAGGTGCGCACCTCCCTGCTCCAGTCGAAGCTGAAGCCTATCTTGTCCAGCTGTTCGCGATAACGGGCGATGTTCCTCGCCGTGGTGACGGCCGGATGCTGCCCCGTCTGGATGGCATACTGCTCGGCGGGCAGACCGTAGGCGTCATAGCCCATCGGGTTGAGCACGTTGAACCCGCAAAGACGCTTGTAGCGTGCATATATGTCAGAAGCTATGTAGCCGAGGGGGTGTCCCACGTGCAGTCCCGCCCCCGACGGATAGGGAAACATGTTGAGGACATAGAATTTCTTCTTGGTGTGGTCCTCGACAACCTTGTAAGTCTGTTGATCGACCCAACGCTGTCTCCACTTCTTTTCTATCTCCCTGAAGTTATATTCCATATTAGATATAGTTTGTCAGTCCGGATGCAAATGTAGTGAAATATCGGGGCAAAGATAGTGCAAATCGAGGACAAAGGCGCTTGCCGGCATTGCCGAGATGACGTCCGTCCCATGCGAATGTGACGAAAGCGGCATCCAAACGGACGGACAGCCCGATGTCAATCCCGCCCTCGTCAGACGCCGGGACGCGAATCACCGTATGCCAATCGCCACAGGGTCAGACCCCGCAGAAAAAACTTAGGCTGCAAATATATATCTTTAACCTAAAAATATATATTTGCAGCCTAAGAAAATTCGGCAGCACCGTATGCCGCGGCGACAGACATGCTGGGCACCGCCGCAGGGCATCCCGCCCGGTCACCGGCACATCACTTTGTCATAGACAGATGGCACGCAGATGCTCAGAACAACTCCTTGCCCATCGTCAGTTCGTATGCCGCCTGAATGACGTTGCGTGCAAACTCGTCCATGCGCGCCGCCTTGTCCCGGTAGAAATCTATGGAATCCTCTGGCGACTCGGCCGCATAATTGTAGATGCTCACCCGCCCGTCAAGACGATTGACATAGTAATGCACGCTGTCCACGCATGAATAAGAGTCGTCCGACGAGAAGCACACCATCTCGCGCCGGTGCTTGTAGAGGTCGAAACCAAACGACTCATCGCGGTAGGCCAAACCGAGCCGCCCCATCACAGTCGGCCAGATGTCGGTCTGGGCGGCGGGCGACGTGACAACACGCGCCTGATGCTCCAGCCCGGGTTCATAGAAGATGAGGGGCACTTGGTGATAAGGCAACGACACGTCATAGAGGTTGTGTGCCTCGGGCGAACCGTGGTCGCCTACGAGGACAAAGATGGTGTTGGCGTACCACGGCTGCCGGACGGCTTCGGCAAAGAACTGCCCCAAGGCCCAGTCAGAATACTCGACGATCTGCTCCTTGACTGTGCCGTCCTTGGGGCTGAAGTATTCGGGGATGATGTAGGGCTGATGGTTGCTCGCCGTCAGGAGCATGGCAAAGAATGGCTTGCCGTCGCCCTCCGTGAGGCTGCTGATTTTGTCCACCGCGAAACGGAACATATAGTCGTCGGGCACGCCGAGGTTGCTCCTGACCTCGGACATCGGGTAATCTCTCTCGGCGAACAGCAGCTCGATGTCACTGTTGAGGACGAAGCCGCCTATGTTGTCAAATTGGTCGTCATGCGTCGTGAAGTACATGGTGCGGTAGCCATTGCGCCGCAACTCCGACGGCAGGCCGGTGTAACGTCTGAGGTTGCGGAACGGATGCACGGACAACTCGGCCGGGAAGCCGAACATCGACGCCATGATGCCGTTCATCGTGTGTATCCCGGCCGAGAATGTGCCGGGGAAAAACACTGACTTGCGGGCTAAGGCATTAAGGTTTGGCGTGCGGTCCTCCCACTCCAGCAGCTGCACGTTGCAGCTCTCCAGCAGGATGAGCACTACGTTTTTGCGCCTGACGACCTCGGCCGAATCGACAAACGTCGCCCACGACTTGTCCTGCACCGTGCGGCCGAAGCAGGATGACGCATAGGCAAGAGCCTCGGCGGGGTCGGCCACGGCCACGGCATCGC
>DWUP01000149.1 GCA_020012075.1 Candidatus Avibacteroides avistercoris | reverse complement strand
CCGTGCAGAAGTCGAAACCGCTCATCGAACGCGTAGTGACAGTGACCGGCAAATCCCTTGGTTCACCGGCCAATCTGTTGGTGCGCATCGGGACGCCGGTCGCACGGCTGTTTGAAGAAGCAGGAGGGTTGCCCGAGGACACCGGTAAGGTCATATCAGGCGGGCCGATGATGGGCAAGGCATTGCCGTCACTTGATATACCGGTTTGCAAAGGTACGTCGGGCATCGTGGTGATGAGCGGTGATGAAGCCCGCCGCACAGACCCGGAACCATGCATCAGATGTGCCAAATGTGTGTCTGTATGTCCCATGGGACTTGAACCATATCTTCTTGCCACAGCTTCGTCGATGTCATGTTGGGACAAAGTCGAGGACGAAGACATCATGACGTGCGTAGAGTGCGGCTCTTGCCAATATACGTGCCCGTCGCATCGTCCATTGCTTGATTATATCAGGAATGGCAAGCGGCATGTCGGCAATATAATAAAAAGTCGGAATCAAAAGAAGTAACTATGCATATGGACAGAAATCTCACGGTCTCATTGTCACCCCACATCCATAGTGGTGACAGTGTGCGGAAAAATATGTATGGCGTAATCATCGCTCTCATCCCGGCACTGCTGTGGTCATTATATAAGTTCGGGGTCGGGGCATTGATTGTCACGGTCACCTCTGTATTGTCTTGTCTGTTATTTGAATGGGCTATTACAAAATATCTGTTGCGCCGGCCTAAAGTCACAATAAGCGACGGCTCGGCCATAATCACCGGCCTGCTGTTGGCATTCAACCTCCCGTCAAATTTGCCGGTTTGGATTGTAGTGACGGGTGCGCTCGTGGCCATAGGGGTAGGGAAGATGACATTCGGCGGTTTGGGACGCAACCCGTTTAATCCTGCTCTTGTCGGACGTGTGTTCCTGTTGATTTCATTTCCGGCCCAGATGACTACGTGGCCGCAGCCCGGGCAACTGACTTCCTATTTTGATGCTGTCACCGATGCATCGACTGCAGCGACTCCGCTGTCTGTGATGAAGATGGCTGTCCAAGGCGACACGTCGCGTTTGGCCGAGTTGCCCGGCACGCTATCACTCTTTGTCGGCGACATCCCGGGCAGTCTGGGTGAGGTGAGTGCCTTGGCTTTGCTCATCGGGTTTGCTTTCCTGCTGTGGCGGCGCATCATCACGTGGCATATACCGATAGCCATTTTTGCCACTGTCTTTGTATTCACGGGGATAATGCATCTGATCGATCCTGCCGTTTATGCTTCGCCGGTGGCTCATTTGCTCACCGGTGGCGTGATGCTCGGTGCAATATTTATGGCGACAGACTATGTTACGTCGCCTATGTCGCACCGTGGCATGCTCGTCTATGGTGTCGGCATAGGGTTTCTGACAGTAGTGATACGTCTTTTCGGGTCTTACCCCGAGGGGATGTCATTTGCCATATTGATAATGAATGCTTTCGTCCCACTAATCAACAACTATTGCAAGCCTAAACGGTTTGGGGAGGTAAAGAAGAAATGAATAAACTCAAGTCTACGCCCGGCAATATGATTCTGTCGCTTGTCGGATTCTCAGTAGTGGCCGGCCTGTTGCTCGGGTGGGTCGATGGTCAGACACGCGAGGCTATAGTCCGTGCCGAAAAAGGCAAACTTAGCAGTGCCATATCACAAGTCATTCCCGCGTTTGACAATGAACCCGCCTCGGATGTTGATACGGTCTGGTTGCCAGACGGCAAATATCCGTGCATCATCTATCATGCCACGCAGGGCGGTGTGCCGGTAGGGGCGGCGGTACAGGCCTCGGCGGACGGTTTCGGTGGTGAGATAAGGGTGCTTGTCGGCTTTGACAATGATGGCCGCATCACAGACTATTCGCTGTTGTCCCATTCAGAGACCCCGGGACTTGGCTCAAAGGCCGACACGTGGTTCAAACATGGCCAGAGGGGTGACATCACTTCGCTTTGCCCCGGTGATGCGGCTTTGACCGTGAGCAATGACGGCGGGCGGATAGATGCCATTACTGCTTCGACGATTACAAGCCGTGCATTCCTCGCTGCCATCAATACAGCTTATCATGCCTATACTTCTGAGCCCGCTGACGGCATGACGGGCGCATCGACAGTCAAATAGCGAAAGGAGGACGTTATGAATAAACTGAGTATCCTGATGAACGGCATTATCCGTGAGAATCCCACATTCGTGTTGTTGCTTGGGATGTGTCCTACGCTCGGCACGACTTCGTCAGCTATCAACGGCTTCGGCATGGGGGTTGCCACGCTCTTTGTCCTTGTCTGCTCTAATGTGGCAATATCCCTGATAAAAAATGTCGTCCCCGATATGGTGCGCATCCCTGTCTTCGTCGTGGTCATTGCCTCGTTTGTCACAATCCTTCAGATGGTGATGCAGGCATACGTCCCGGGTCTGTATGCGGCGCTCGGGTTATACATACCGCTGATAGTGGTCAATTGCATTCTGCTGGGGCGGGCTGAGGCTTTCGCGGCCAAGAACAGCCCTCTGTCGTCCATGTTTGACGGCCTCGGCATGGGGATTGGCTTCACGCTGGCATTGACGTTGCTCGGGGCGGTGCGCGAACTGCTTGGCACGGGCAAGGTCTTCGGGCTGACGTTGCTGCCCGAGGACTGTTCGATGCTGATATTTGTCCTTGCCCCGGGCGGATTCATTGCCTTGGGATATCTGATAGCAATCGTAAACAAACTTAAAAGAGCCTGACCGTTATGGAATATGTATTGATATTCATCACAGCAATATTTGTAAACAACATCGTCTTGTCGCAGTTCCTCGGCATTTGCCCGTTTCTCGGTGTGTCGCAGAAGGTCGAGACGGCTGTCGGCATGGGTATGGCAGTAGCATTCGTGCTGACCCTGTCGACTATGGTCACCTACGCATTGCAGCATCTCGTGCTCAATCCCCTCGGGTTGGGATATTTGCAGACGATAGCATTCATTCTTGTCATTGCTGCCCTTGTCCAGATGGTCGAGATTATCCTGCGCAAGGTCTCGCCCGCACTCTATCAGGCTCTCGGGGTATATCTGCCTCTCATCACCACCAACTGTTGCATCCTCGGTGTGGCAATCCTTGTCATACAGAAGGATTATGACCTCCTGACAGGCATAGTTTATGCCGTGGCGACGGCTCTCGGGTTTGCTTTGGCATTGGTTGTCTTTGCCGGCATCCGTGAGCAACTCGCGATGACCGACGTGCCTCGCGGGATGCGGGGTATGCCGATAGCACTCATCACGGCAGGCCTGCTTGCCATGGCATTTATGGGTTTCTCCGGTGTGGACCGTGGGCTTGCTGCACTGTGGGGCATCTGAGGCCGTTGTGGCAGAGGATGTCCGGTCAAGGACAAAAGGCGGATGGCTTTCCATCCGCCTTTTATTATATCGTCTGTCTATGCCCTATGGGCCTTGCCGGCTGCGCGGCGCGGCAGATTCCCACGGCACATTGATGGATTCATTTGTTGTCCTTGACATAGACCTTGTGCGGACCCGCGCCGCTCGATGCAAGTCCCGTGCCGGGGGTGGAGGCCAGCCGTCGCAACTCGGTGGCTGCAGTGGTGCGCCCGAGGCCGGTCATGGCCACATATTCGCTGACCGTCAGCATCGGGGCGGTGTCGAGGTGGCGCAGTGCCATAGCCAGACGCTCGTCTGGTGTATAGGATGAAACGTGGCGTGTGATGTTGTGCGGCACACGCTCGAAGTCGCACCGGCGGTCGGTGTCGATGACGATGGCGCGGTCTGCGCGGAAGTTGATGTCACTCACCTTGACCGACTGGGCGTTGATGCGCTTGCCGCCATCGACTTGCTCGGCTTCCTTGCCATCTGCCAGACCGAGGGCAGGAGTGAATGTGCCCAGCCCGTCTATGCTCACCGAGTAGCCACGTGACATCTGCGTCGCCATCTCTTGCACGAATGAGGTGATGACCCCCACGATTTCGCCCCGGCTGAATGTCGAGCCGATTGCCACCTCGCCGGCTATGTCGTCGAGCGTGCGCCGTCCCACGATGACCATGCGCGGATAGAGCTTGTGAGTGCCGTCGTCGCGCAGGTCGGGCATCTCTTGCATTGTGTACTTTGTTGCCATAGGATGTAAGGTTTGGGATGATAGAATGTAAAGTCATTGACCCGGCGGATAAACCTCCCCGGAGCCTTATGCAAAGTTAATTCGCAACTTGCGAATATACAAACGAAAGTTGCGAATATATATACGCAAGTTGCGAATGTATGTACGAAACTTGCGTATGCAGTTTACATGCCGTGCCGGTGAAGTTTGCACGCCGGGCAATGGATGTCTGTGCGCCGAGCCGTGCAAACATGCACGGCGAGTGGGGGAGAATCACTTGCTCGACCGGAGCGTATGGATCTCGTATTATGCGGGGCGTCAGGAAATCGTCCGGCAGTCGTCGCTATATCCGGCGTCTTGCCGGGATGTACAACGTCTGAACCATATATAATCACCGGACCGGAGACATTGGTTGTCCGCGATTTGCGGCGCAGGAGATGTCTTATACATCACCTGCCATTGTTGTGCCCGGGTGGGGCAGGGATGAAATGTGCGCCGCCACCCATGCGGCAGGCTCGGTGCTTGCGGGCATGGGTGGCGGCGGGTGGTTGTCGCGGCGTGCGTCAGAATGGTATCTCAGACTGATTGGCCGGTGGATAGATGTCGTCGGTGTTGTTGCTTTTCGACTCCATGACTATTTCTCCGCCTTGGCTCGGCGATGGCATGTAGGCATCATCATCCCTGTTGGTGAATTTGATATATTCGCCACGGAAGCGCAGCAGGATGTGTCCCACTGCACCGTTGCGGTGCTTGGCTATGATGAACTCTGCCATGCCGCGCATGTCGTTTTTGTTTTCGTCCTCATATATCTTGTAGTATTCGGGACGGTGGATGAAGCAGACTATGTCTGCATCTTGCTCGATTGCTCCCGACTCGCGCAGGTCACTGAGCTGCGGGCGTTTGCCGTCGATACCTTCGCGGCTCTCGTTGTTACGGTTGAGCTGCGAGAGTGCTATGATGGGTATATTGAGTTCCTTGGCCAGTCCCTTGAGCGAGCGTGAAATGGTCGAGATTTCCTCCTGCCTGTTGCTGGTCTTGGTACCATTGGCATTCATGAGCTGTAGGTAGTCGATGATGATGAGCTTGATGCCGTGTTCGCGCACCAGACGGCGGGCCTTGGTGCGTAGCTCGAAGATGGACAGGGATGGCGTGTCGTCGAGGTAGAGCGGGGCATCATATAGCTCCTTGACTTTGATGTCGAGCTGGCTCCACTCGTATTGTGCGAGCTGTCCGCTCTTGAGTTTTTCGCTTGGGATTTCACACACGTTGGAGATCAGACGATTGACGAGCTGTACATTGGCCATCTCAAGCGAAAATATGGCTACGGGCTGGTGGTAATTGACTGTGATGTTTTTGGCCATTGACAGGACGAATGCCGTCTTGCCCATGGCGGGACGGGCTGCGATGATTATTAGGTCGGAGTTTTGCCATCCCGATGTGATTTTGTCGAGCTGGGTGAAACCGGTTTCCAATCCGCTCAGTCCGTCGGTGCGGGCGGCGGCTTTGCGCAGCAATTCGAAGGCGTTGTCGATGACAGGGTTGATCTGTGTGTAGTCCTTCTTCATATTTTGCTGCGAGATTTCGAAGAGCTCTCCTTCGGCATCTTGCATCAGATCATCGACGTCGATAGTTTCGTCAAAGGCCCGTGTCTGTATGCGGCTGGTGTAGGAGATGAGCTCGCGGGCGAGATGCTTCTGTGCTATGATGCGGGCGTGGTATTCGATGTTGGCCGACGAGACGACTTTGCTGCTCAGCTGTGTGATGTAGAAAGGACCGCCCACCAGCTCAAGGTCTCCCTGCTTGCGGAGCTCCTCGGTGACAGTGATGATGTCTACGGGGTTTTGTGCTATCGACAGGTTTTGTATGGCCTGATAAATCTTTTGATGCTTTATTTCATAGAATGACTGTGGTTTCAATATCTCGCTCACGAGTGAGTAGGCATCCTTCTCGATCATCAGTGCTCCGAGGACTGCCTCCTCAAACTCTATGGCACGTGGCGGGACGTGTCCCAGCTCTTCGAGCGCGCTTATTGCTTTGTCTGTGCTTGGTTGTGGTTTTCTGATAGTCTTTGCCATATATGATGTGTTAATGATTTGATGACAAAAGTAGTCTCACGGCGTGATATTCAGCCGGCCTTGTCGCGTATTGTTGCCAACATGTTGTTCCCTTGGTAGTAAACAAAGGCGGTGGCAAGTGTTGGTAAAGACCTCTCCTGCCACCGCTTGTGCCTTGTGCCAAGGGGCTTGACGCCCGGTCATTCCCACTCGATGGTCGAAGGCGGCTTTGATGAGATGTCGTAGGTCACACGGTTTACGCCCTTGACCTTATTGATGATGTCATTGGATACTTTCGCGAGGAAGTCGTATGGCAGTCTTGCCCAGTCGGCAGTCATGGCATCGGTCGATGTCACGGCGCGCAGTGCCACGGCACGCTCATAGGTGCGTTCGTCGCCCATGACTCCCACGCTCTGCACGGGCAGGAGTATTACGCCGGCCTGCCACACTTTGTCGTATAGCCCCCATTCGCGCAGCCCGCTGATAAAGATGTCGTCGGCCTCTTGCAGCACGTGGACTTTCTCCGGGGTTATCTCTCCGAGGATGCGTACCGCCAGTCCCGGACCCGGGAACGGGTGGCGTGTGATGAGATGCTCAGGCATCCCCAGCTCGCGTCCCACCCGGCGCACTTCGTCCTTGAACAGCAACCGCAACGGCTCGCATAGCCGCAGGTTCATTCGCTCGGGCAGTCCGCCGACGTTGTGGTGGCTTTTGATGACAGTGCCGGTGATTGACAACGACTCGATGCAGTCAGGATAGATGGTGCCCTGTGCCAGCCATTTGACATCCTTGATCTTGTGCGCTTCTTCGTCAAACACATCGATGAATCCCTTGCCTATGATTTTGCGTTTGCGCTCAGGCTCGGTCACTCCTGCCAGCTCTGAGAAAAACTTCCGGCTCGCATCTACGCCGATGACGTTCAGACCGAGGCACTCATAGTCGTGCAGCACGTTTTTGAATTCGTCTTTCCTCAGCATCCCGTGGTCGACGAAGATGCATGTCAGGTTGCTGCCTATCGCGCGGTTGAGCAGCACGGCGGCTACCGACGAGTCTACGCCGCCCGACAATCCGAGCACCACTTTGTCATTGCCGAGTTGTTGCTGCAGCTGTGCCACCGTGGTCTCGATGAATGATGCCGGTGACCAGTCTTGTTTGCAGCCGCATATCCCGACGGCAAAGTTCTTGAGCAACTGTGTGCCGTCAGTAGTGTGATAGACCTCCGGATGGAACTGTACGCCCCAGATCTTTTTGCCTTTGACATGATAGGCCGCTATGTCCACGCTCTCGGTAGAGGCTATCTTTTCGAAACCATCGGGGATGGCCGTGATGGTGTCGCCGTGGCTCATCCATATCTGTGAGCCCTCGGCTATGCCTTCGAAGAGCGGATTGCCCTCTCTGATGCCGGCCAAGTGCGCCCGGCCATATTCGCGTGAGCCTGCAGGCTCGACTTTGCCACCTGCGGCGTAGGCCATATATTGTGCCCCATAGCAGATGCCCAATATCGGGTAGCGGCTGCTGAGCGGCTCTAAGTCAATCTTGAAAGCCTTGTCGTCGTAGACAGAGAACGGACTGCCCGAGAGTATCACCCCACGGATACTGCCGTCGTCCTCCGGGAACTTGTTGTATGGATATATTTCGCAATAAATGTCCAGCTCGCGGATGCGCCGCCCGATGAGCTGCGTGGTCTGTGACCCGAAGTCAAGTATGACAATCTTCTCTTGCATGGTTGGTTTACGCTTTGCAGTGTGGTTTAAGTATGGCGGCAAAGATAGGTCAAAGATTCCAATATATTCACATCCGTGCCGCCCAACATGGGAGTGGCTTGCATTTTCACCGGTATTTCTTCCCGTGGCATCGTATGCTATCGGCGTGGCATGCAATGCCATGACCCATGGCATACGATGCTACCGGTATCAGCATAGTATGTAAAACGCGATGGCAATGTATGCCGCCTGACAGGTGGCGTGTGCCGTGGCTGTGCCGGGCTGTGGAAGCCGCAGGACTAATCGTCATAGGCGGCCGAGAAGTCTTGCCATGCGACAATGTCTCCGTCGGCATCGACCACCGAGGCTGATGCCCCGTCAAAGTTGCAGAATTCTCCGGCTGACGATATGACGCACGCCTGTCTCATGATGGGCTCGACATCTTTGTAGCTCATGCCGGGGAATGTGATGTGCATCCCGACTATCCATTCGTGTGCATCATCATCGAGGGTAGCATAATATCTCCATTGTGCGCCGTGTGCTGTGAGCAGTTGTGCCAGCTCGTCACATTTGGCTTTTGAGGATGGCAATGTTATGCTATAACCGTCGCCGAAATGTGAGTAAAAGTCTTTTAGAGGAATCAATTCAAAATACATGTCCTAAAATCGATATATTACTGTTGTTATCCGTATCTCGTATGCCTTGTGAGGGTGGTGGCTGTCATCCGGCCATGCGCCGCATTGCCGCCGGCTTGGCTTTGGACGGGTCAATACGGGTCTACGTCGCAATAGATGATTGCCGACCCGTGCCCGCTGGTGTTTTGTGCTGCCTCGCAGATGCGCATGAGCTTATGTTTCGCGTCGTTGATATTGAGCCCACTCTCGATGCGCAGCATGATGCGGCGGATGTGCAGTGCCTGTATCCTTGCCACGGGCGGCTTGTCGGGGCCGAGCACGCGCTCACCGAAGACGCGCCGCATCATGTCGCCTGTCCGGGCGGCTATGCTCTCGGCTGCTTGCAGGCTCTTGTGCTTGACATATATGTCTATCAGACGGCAGAATGGCGGGTAGTGGAACAGGCTGCGCTCGGCTATCTCATCCCGATAGAGGCTTTCATAGTCGTTGCCGCACACCATCCGGATGACAGGCATGTCGGGCGAGAATGTCTGTAGCACCACCAGACCGCGGCTGCCTTTGCGCCCCGCGCGCCCTGCCACCTGCGACATAATCTGGAATGCTCGCTCCTGTGATCTGAAGTCCGGGTAGTTGATGATGTTGTCCGCATTGATGATGCCCACGACACCTACATTGTCGAAGTCAAGCCCCTTGGAAATCATCTGTGTGCCTACGAGAATGTCAATCTTGTGCTCGGCGAAGTCGGTCAGGATATTGTTGTAGGCATTGCGGGTCTTGGTCGAGTCGATGTCGAGGCGCATGACCGATGCCTCCGGGAACAGACGACAGATGTCTTCTTCTATCCTCTCGGTGCCAAAACCACGGTTGTCCATCTTGTGTTCCCCACATGCAGGGCACGTCGATGGCACAGCGATTGTGCGTCCGCAGTAGTGGCATGTGAGGGTATTTGTCTGTTTGTGATAGGTCATGCTCACGTCGCATGATGTGCAGCGCGGCACCCATCCACAGTTGTGGCATTGCATCATGGGCGAGAAGCCACGCCGGTTCTGGAATAGGATGACTTGCCGCCCGCTGTCCAGTGCTTCTTTAATCTTCCCTATCAATAGTGTCGAAAACTGTCCCTCCGTTTCCTTTCGTTTATAGGCATCCTTGAGGTCGGCGATGACAATCTCGGGCATCATGATGTCGTTGTATCGCTGCGTGAGCCGGACCAAACCATACTTGCCGGTCATAGCATTGTGATAGCTCTCTACCGATGGTGTCGCCGTGCCGAGCAAGGTCTTGGCACCGGCCATGTGCGCCATCACGATAGCGGTGTCACGGCCATGATAGCGCGGGGCAGGTTCTTCTTGCTTGAATGAAGGCTCGTGCTCTTCGTCCACAATCACCAGCCCGAGATCGGCAAATGGCAGGAAAACCGATGACCTCGCACCGATGATGAGAGAATAGGGCTTGTCACCGAGTTGTCTCCGCCATATCTGCATCCTCTCGGTGTCTGTCAGACGCGAATGATAGACTGCCTGTCTGTCGCCGAAGAAGTGTGCGAGCCGCGACGTGATTTGTGTCGTGAGGGCAATCTCGGGGAGCATATAGAGGACTTGCTTGCCACGGGATATTGTCTCGGCGATCAGATGTATATAGAGCTCGGTCTTGCCCGACGAAGTCACGCCATGCAGCAGGCAGACATTCTTGGTCGCAAATGCTTCTTTTATTTGTCTGAAGGCTTTGGCTTGCATGTCGTTGAGATCGTTGAGCGGGGCAATGCCACATGTGTCGTTTGTCACCTGTACTGTCTCTTGACGGAATGTCTCGAGGATACCGAGTCCGGTGAGCAGCTTCAGCCGTGTCAGCCAGCGTGACTTGTCATCGGTCAATGCCGCCCGGCTTATGCTCCTGTCGCCATGCCCCGATGTGAGGTCAAAGAACCGCCGCACCAGCTCTATGGCCTTTGGCTGGCCGGTGAGCGAAGCTATGATGGCGTCGGCAGATGCACCGCGCCATGCTGCCGTGAGGCGTACGAATGTCACTGTCCTCGTACGTCCTGTCTGTTTTACTTCTTCTTTTATTTTGATCAGTCGTTTGTCGAGCAGGCGATTGATGGTCGGGAGCAGGTTTTTGGTCTTTAGCTCGGCGTCAATCTTCTGGATTGAGATTCTCTTTTCCCTGTTGATTATGTCGATGATGTCTCTCTCCCGCGCAGTGAGTCCGTCGGTCCGGGCATCACATTCTGCCGGTATCAGCACAGTCTCGCTACCGGGTCTGAGTCGTGACGGTATGGCTGCTTTGTAGACTTCGCCCATCGTGCACATGTAGTAGTCGGCTATCCATTGCCACAGCCGCAACTGGGCGGGTGTGACTATTGGTGTCGTGTCGATGACCCCGTCTATATCCATTATCTTGAATGTTTGCGGCTCAATCGTGTCACGGATTTCTTTGACTATTGCCGTATATTTCTTCTTCCCTTTTATGGCCACGATGACGCGGCATCCCGGCGATATGGCTTCATGCCAACCATCCGGCACAGAATAGGTCAGTGGCTGCAAAAACAATGGGAGGATGACATCTATATACTTTTTCATATGTTGTATATTGGCGACGGATGGCAAATTTAGCAAATGCGGCGTCCGGTGGCAAATGATGCGGGTGCATTCTTTTAATATGCTTTATATGTGGCAGTGTGATAATTATGTCATGATAATCTTTACTTTTGCAAAATCTAAAGCAATATGGTTATGGAAAGGAAATCAAAGATAATAATATCGATATTGGCTTGTGCCATCGTCGTCGTGCTGGTTGTGGCGACAGCTTTCATACTGAAGGAAAGACAGGACAAGAGTGACATGCTGCAACTGTTCGAGCTTGAAAAAGAGGAGATGAGCAATGACTACCTCAGTTATGCCAAGCAGTATGACGAGTTGCAAGAGATCATCACCAATGATTCGTTGCGCCAATTGCTCGATCAGGAGAAGATGCGCGTGCAGCGGCTCCTTGAGGAATTGCAGTCGGTGAAGACTTCTGACGCCGCCGAGATAATGCGTCTGAAAAAGGAACTCAAGACCGTGCGGGCGGTAATGCGCAACTATGTGATGCAAATCGATTCACTCGGACGGCTCAACAAGGCACTCGGTGACGAAAACCGGCAGTTGAAACAGCAAAATCGCGAAGTTGTGTCGCAAGTCACCACTCTGCGTGAAGAGAAAGAGGCTCTGACAGAAAAGGTGACAATCGCCTCGCAACTCAACGCAAGTAACATCACTGTCGCTGCCAACAACAAGCGAGGCAAAAAGGCGCGTAGGATAAAAGACGTGAAGCAACTGGTCTTCAGCTTCAAGATAGACCGCAATCCCAATACTGAACCCGGGATGAAAACTGCCTATCTCCGCATCATGAAGCCTGACAACAGCGTACTCAAGAACGGCAACTCGGGAACATTCGCCTACGAAGACACAGAGCTGACCTATTCGATCCGCAAGTCCTTTGAGTTCGGTGGTGATGAAGTGGATATGACCATGTATTGGGATGTCAATGAATATCTCTTCGAGGGGATTTATCGTATCGATATTTTCGTCGATGGCAATCTGATTGGCTACGCTTCCTTTGAACTCTGATTCCGCAGGTCTGCCATCCGGCATAATGACAAGAGGTGCATGGTCCGTCAGGGTCATGCACCTCTTGTATTCGCACACACCGCTAATGCGGTCCGGAAGGTCAGAATTGGAATCTCTCAGACTTCATTTCATCACTCAGCTCCCTGAGTTGCGGGACGAGTGTAGTGAAGTGGGGTGCGCTCTCGTGCGCTGTGAGAGCAGCCTCGTCGCGCCATGTCTCACAGATCATCAGCACATCGGGCCTCGTGTGGCTCTCGAAGATGTCATAGGCTACGCACCCGTCATCCTTGAGTGAAGCCTCGGTGAGGCTGGTTGCCACGTCAAGCAGTCTTGCACGCTTTTCAGTTTTCACACTGATGAATAGATTAATCCTGATCATAATTCGGTTTTATTTATTGGTTGGTTGCATTTCGGTCATTGGCAGCTATATTCAGTGCGGCCATGTCGCGGCGCATCTCTCTGATGACACTGGCCGTCAGCGGCACGGCCAGCAGGAAAGTCAGCACATCTGATATGGCTTGGGTCACTTCTACCCCCGTCAATCCCCACAACTGCGGGAGGACAAGTATCAACGGTATGAAAAACAGCCCTTGGCGTGCGGACGCCAGCAGCACAGCCTTGCCGCTCTTGCGGATGGTCTGGAGCATCATGTTGCTGATTGTCACAAACACATTGAGCGGGAACACCGCCAGCTGAAACCTCAAGGCCACAGTCCCGACGCTGATGACATCGGGGTCATGGCGGAAGACGGCTATCAATTGCGGGGCGAAGATGATGCCCAATATCGAGAATGTGCCGAGCAGCACGATGCCGGCCTTGATGCAAAACCAGAATCCCTGCAGCACGCGCCCATAGAGCTTGGCACCATAGTTGAAACCGCACACCGGCTGGAATCCTTGCCCGAAGCCGAGCAGTATGGAAAATATGAAGAAGCACAGCCGTGTCACTATGCTCATCGCTGCAATCGCCGCATCGCCATAGACTCCTGCCGCCACATTGAGCAGCATGGTCGCCAGAGATGCCAGCGCCTGACGGGACAGTGATGGCGAACCGCCGTAGACAATCTCCTTGATGTACCTCCGGTTGATCGACAGCTTGGTGATGCGCAGGCGTATGTTGTTGCCCCGGCTGTCCATATAGAGCAGCAGGCAGAAACTGCAAAACTGGCTCACGACCGTGCCGATGGCCGCCCCCGCTATGCCGAGCCCGCAGGCGAAGATGAGCACCGGGGTCAGGATGATGTTGAGTACGACCCCCGAGACGATGCCATACATGGCATAGACGGCATTCCCCTGGAAACGCATCTGATTGTTCAGCACCAGCGACGAAGCCATGAATGGCGCGCCGAGCAGCACTATCCCCAGATAGGTCATCGCATCATCCAGTATCGTCGGGGTCGAGCCGAGCAGCACACAGAGCGGCTCGAGAAACAGCTCGCCCAGCACCGTGATTGCCGCTCCGCCGCACAATGCCAGCACAAAGCCCGTGATGGCCATGTGCTCGGCCGCGTCGGTGTCGCGTTCGCCCAGCTTGCGCGAGATGAAATTGCCCGACCCGTGCCCGAAGAAGTAGCCCACCGCCTGTATGACCGACATGATGGAAAACGAAATGCCCACTGCCGCAGTGGCCTGCGTACTCAGACGGCCGACGAAGAATGTGTCGGCCATACTATACATGGCCGTCACCAGCATACTGACTATCGTCGGGACTGCAAGCCGCGTGATGAGGTGCGGCACGCTCTCGGTAGTCATCTGGGTGAATTTGTCCTTGGGCACATGTTGCATGGCATATATCCTTTGCGTGGTGCAAAATTAGCAAAAAGCCCCGTCGCTCACTGTTAAGCCGCATTAAATCGGCGGCGTCGCTATTGCCACACCGCCCGTTGCCGCCCAAGGGCAAGGGACAAATGCCGGCGGCAACGGGGCATCACCGCCACGGGCCGCGCCTTTGTGCCACTGTCCCCGTATGTGAAGTCCGCGACACAGCACCCAAACCTCGACATGGTCGGATGCAAACATCATTTCCCCGGCACGTAAAGTTGAAACGCAAGTTTCGTATGTACATTCGCAAGTTTCGTATATACATTCGCAACTTGCGTTTATATATTCGCAACTTGCGAATATACTTTATGTCCCGACATCGGCAAGTTTGCATCCTGCCATGGACAAGTTTAGTTGCTATGTCGTGAACTTTTGCCCATGCCTTGCTTTGATAATAGACTGATTTGTCATATTTTTGTCCTGCCTCCCGATGCAAAGAGGGGGGAGACATATCACGGAAAGGTGTTATTGAGATTATCTTCAGCCTTCAAATTCTCGCAAAATTTGGACTACGATGAAGGTAATAGCAATAGCACCCGTGCTTTGGACGTATGCCCGCCGTGTGTGGCGGCCTACATAGGTTTCGAAGTGTGGGAGCTGTTGCTTTATCCATTGTAGGGGCTATGCGAGAAGCCTGAAGGCTGGATAAAGCAGATAAAGCCCCCACCTTTTTTATATTAGTAATTCTCCGCAGGGGCGAGGGGACTAAACCTTAAAAATGTAATGAAAAGGTTTCTATTGTTAATCTGCCTTGCCTTGTGCGGCGTGGCATTCGGTTTTTCCCAAAATTATCAGGATGTCGTTTACCTAAAGAACGGGAGCGTCATTCGAGGAGTCGTGGTCGAGCAAGTCCCAGGGGTGTCCCTGAAAGTGCAGACGAGCGATGGCAATATGTTTGTCTATGAGATGTCCGAGGTGGAGAAGATGACCAAAGAGGCATCACCGAGGCAATATGGGCGGCAAGGCAATAACTATGGCGGTCTGCAAAACCTAAGTAGAGGCTACCGTCCTAACGGCTACCGTGGGTTTATGGAGCTTGGCGGTGGACCGGGTGTCGGTGATTATGGAGATGGTTTTGTGTCATTCTCTACATCACATGGCGGTCAGATTTCACCATATTTCTTCCTCGGTGCTGGTATCGGTTTTGATTACCATTTTGGGTGGGAGACGATAAGTATTCCGATATTCGCTGATTTGAGGGCAAACTTCCTTGACAATTGGATTACCCCTTATTTCGGGGCGAAGATAGGTTATTCGGTCTTTGATATTACGGGCTTTTATTTCAATCCGACATTAGGTGTGGACTTCGCTTTGGACAGTAGGCTGGGCTTTAACTTTTCGTTGGGGTACAACTTACAGTCGGCTAGAGTTGGTCATTACTCCTATTATGATTACGGCGGCTATAGTGTTTCCATAGGAGGTCTTAAAGAGATAATAGGAGGCATCACTTTTAAGTTCGGTGTCCACTTTTAAGCCATTTCACACACAAAGTTGTGGGGGCATCCCGTGCGGGATGCCCTTTTTATTGCACAAGCCCGGTGTCTAGACACAAGCCAATCATGGTGTGGCAGAGAGTCAGCCTTCGTGACGCTTATTCCCGGATGATGGTCATCGCAGTAAGCATACTGTCCTGGTGCAGGTAATAGCCGATAATAAGCATTATGGCTTTATGTGTGGTCTGTTTTTATATGTGTCAATCATGCCTGCACAAGATGGCTTCATAATCTGATCGTAATATATATGTTGGTTGAGACTTTTCGGATAGGCATATCAATAATGTAGTTATAAATTTGATGTTGAAATAAGGATGTGGGAATTTATAACTATCCATCTCTTACCAAGAGATGGATAATGGATGGCACAAAGGTATATAAAATAAAGATATATAGGAATATAAGTGCTTGAGAAAAATATTCGACAGATGGGCGTGAATACACAAATGTTTAATAATAACACATTAAAGTTATGTACAATAACTTGTGTGACAATAATATAATATAACTATCCATCTCTTGGTAAGAGATGTAACTTAGGCTTATACACCCGGTAAAAGACCGGGTTGTGTTGAAAAGCAATACGATGGATGTTTGAAACAGCGAGAGTGAAGCTGTCTCTTATACACATCTCCGAGCCCACGAGAC
>DWUP01000148.1 GCA_020012075.1 Candidatus Avibacteroides avistercoris | reverse complement strand
GTGCGGGATGGATGTCGATGTCGGGGCATTTGACGTGCAGCTCATCAACACCGAGCTTGCCTCGCAGTTCACCGCCCACATCAAGGTGTCGGCTTGCTTGGGTCTGCTGCTGGCATCGCCATACGTGGTCTATGAACTCTATCGTTTCGTCAGTCCGGCTCTCTATGACAACGAGCGGCGTGCGTCGGTGTGGGTGGTGGTGTCGGCATACGCTCTATTCATCATCGGTGTACTGGTCAATTACTTCGTGATATTCCCCATATCATTCCGTTTCCTCGCCACCTATCAGGTGAGCGACGCAGTGGCCAACACCATAGCATTGTCATCCTACATCTCGACGTTTCTCATGCTGTCGTTCATGCTTGGCGTGGTCTTCGAGCTGCCTGTCGTGGCTTACTTCCTTGCCCGCGCAGGGATAGCCCGCTCGTCAGCGTTGCGGCGTGGCCGCAAGGTGGCTCTGCTGGTCATCCTTGTCATAGCGGCCATCGTCACTCCGCCCGATGTCTTCAGCCAAATCATTGTGACAGTCCCACTCTATGCCCTCTATGAGCTTAGCATCGTCATCGTCGGGCGGTGTGAGCGTCGCCGTGATGCGTGACGGTCAGATCACCGTCACTATCTCGTCGGTGTCCTTGCGGTGCTTGTCGGGGGTCGTCGTGTCGGCCGGATAGCCCACGGGGATGAGGGCCAGCGGGTACATGGATGGAGTTAGGCCGAGGATTTCGCTGCACCGCGCGGTGTCGAAGTTGCACACCCAGCAGCTCCCCAAGCCGAGGTCGGCGGCCGCGAGGCAGATGTGCTCGGCGATAATCGCCCCGTCGATGTCGGCATGGCTCTTGCCGTCGCCTGGCCGCACCCATGCCGCATCGCTATCGACGCACACGACGATGCACAGCGGTGCTTCGGCAAACCACGGGCGGTCGTAGCACCGGTGCAGGCGGCCGAGTGTCTCGTCATTTTTCACTACATACAGATGCCACGGCTGCCTGTTGACGGCCGACGGGGCAAGGCGTGCGCACTCGATGATGCGGTCTATTTTCTCATCTTCCACTTTACGGTTGCTGTAGCCGCGCACCGAGTGGCGCGAGCGGGCAAGTTGCAAAAAATCTGTCATGTCTGTCCTCCTTTTTTTTGTGCGTTCTTTGTGCAAAGTTAATCTATCCGCCCGTAAATCCGCGCCTTCCGATGGCGTCGCCGCCGGCATCCGGCGCATGGTCCGGCGGGGTCTGACCCTGCCGCCGTGGCATACGACCCTATTGCCCGTGGCATACAACCCTACAACCGATAGCATACGATGCTATTGCCGGTAGCATACGACCCTGTCGCGGATAGGGTCTGACCCCGCGGACGGCGGCATCTGATGAAAATCTGTCATCATCGTGCATCATCGGTGAAACGAATCTGCAACATCGGCTGACATTTTGTATGCCTGAGGCCGTGGCAATTATTCTTTTTTAAGGATAGGATGTAAATTTTCGTACACGATATTATGCCTATGGTTTATTTTTGCGATTGCTAAAAGAAACCATACGGATGAGTAAGATAACGAAAGAAGAGGCCTTGCGCTATCATTCACAAGGCAAACCCGGCAAGATCGAAGTAGTCCCCACCAAGCCCCACAGCACCCAGCGCGACCTGTCGCTGGCCTATTCGCCCGGTGTGGCCGAACCTTGCCTTGAGATACAAAAGACCCCCAACGCGGCATACGAGTACACCGACAAGGGAAACCTCGTGGCTGTCATCTCCAACGGTACGGCGGTACTCGGACTCGGGGACATCGGTGCGCTGAGCGGCAAGCCGGTGATGGAGGGCAAAGGTCTGTTGTTCAAGATATATGCAGGCATTGATGTCTTCGACATCGAGGTGGACGAGAAGGACCCGGATAAGTTCGTCGAGGCAGTCAAGGCCATTGCCCCGACATTCGGGGGCATCAACCTCGAGGACATCAAGGCACCCGAGTGCTTCGAGATAGAGCGCCGCCTCAAGGAAGAGCTTGACATCCCCGTCATGCATGACGACCAGCACGGCACGGCCATCATATCCAGCGCCGGGCTGCTCAACGCCCTCGAAGTGGCGGGTAAGAAAATAGATGAAGTGAAGATCGTGGTCAATGGGGCAGGAGCTTCGGCCATATCGTGCACCAAGCTCTACGTCTCACTCGGAGCGAAGAAAGAAAACATCGTCATGCTCGACAGCAAGGGGGTCATAACCACCGACCGCCCCAACCTGACGGAGCAGAAAAAACTCTTCGCTACCGACCGCCGCGACGTGCACACACTGGCCGAGGCGATTGCCGGTGCGGACGTCTTCCTCGGACTGTCCAAGGGCAACGTGCTGACTCAAGACATGGTGCGCAGCATGGCCGCCAACCCCATCGTCTTTGCCCTTGCCAACCCTACGCCAGAGATAAGCTATGAGGACGCCGTGGCCTCACGCGACGACATCCTCATCTCTACCGGCCGCTCTGACTACCCGAACCAGATAAACAACGTCATAGGCTTCCCCTATATCTTCCGCGGGGCACTCGACACACATGCCAAGGCAATCAACGAAGAGATGAAGCTCGCCGCCGTGCGCGCCATAGCCGACCTCGCAAAACAACCGGTGCCCGACATCGTGAATCAGGCCTATATGGTCAATAAGCTCACCTTCGGGCGCAACTATTTCATACCGAAGCCCGTCGATCCCCGCCTAATCACAGAGGTGTCAATGGCCGTCGCCAAGGCAGCAATGGACTCGGGCGTGGCACGCAAGCAGATCACCGACTGGGATGCCTATCGCGAGCACCTCAAGGAACTGATGGGATATGAGTCAGAACTGATCCGGCAGCTCTATGCCATGGCCCGCTGCAAACCCCAACGGGTGGTCTTCGCCGAAGGCAACCACCCCAACATGATTAGGGCCGCAGTCGAAGCCCGCAACGAGGGCATTTGCATCCCTATCCTGCTGGGCAACGAGGAGAGAATCGCAAAGGCAGCAAAAAATCTCGAAGTGAAACTCGACGGGATAGAGATTATCAACCTGCGTCACGACCGTGAGCAGGCGCGCCGCGAGCGGTATGCACACATCTTGGCCGAGAAGAGGGCAAGGGAAGGGGCGACCTACGACGAGGCTTGCGACAAGATGTTCGAGCCAAACTACTTCGGCATGATGATGGTCGAGACAGGTGATGCCGACGCTTTCATCACCGGCACTTACACCAAATATAGCAACACAATCAAGGTGGCCAACGAGGTGATAGGCATCAGACCCGGCTATTCGCACTTTGCCACCATGCACATCGTCAATTCCAAGAAGGGCATCTACTTCCTTGCCGATACGCTTATCAACCGTCGTCCCAATACCGACACCCTGATTGACGTAGCACGTTTGGCGGCAGACACGGTCAAATTCTTCAACCATGAGCCGGTAGTGGCCATGGTGTCGTTCTCCAACTTCGGGGCGGATGCCGACGGCAGCCCGAGGGAAGTGCACCGCGCCGTCGAGTACCTGCAAAACAACTATCCCGATCTGGCATTAGACGGCGAGATGCAGGTCAATTTCGCCTTTGACAAAGAGTTGCGCGACCGCAAGTATCCGTTCACCCGTCTCAAAGGCAAGGATGTCAATACTCTGATATTCCCCAATCTGACCTCGGCCAATGCGGTGTATAAATTCATACAGGCAATGGGCGACACCGAGTTGATAGGCCCCATCCAGATGGGATTGAACAAGCCGATACACTTCACCGACATCGAGAGCTCGGTGCGTGAAATAGTCAATATCGCAGCCATAGCGGCCATCGACGCATTGGTGGGTAAAAGTGCCAACGGGGACGAGCCTGCCAAGTAAAATGACTTATCGAAAGTGCTGAATGTAAATAGCTGTCTCACGCATGGCAACAGTAGCCGTGCATGAGACAGCCTTGTTTTTCATTATATCTGTATGATGGATTTGACAGGAGAAACGGAGGTCGAGTCGCATCCGTTGCAACCTTTTTTGCCGCCCAATGCGCGTCTGTTGATGCTGGGCAGTTTCCCTCCGCAGCGCAAGCGGTGGTCCATGGAGTTTTATTACCCCAATTGGCAGAATGACATGTGGCGTATTTTCGGGTTGGTATTCTTCTCAGACCCCGGACATTTCGTCGTGCCGGGCGCGAGGGCGTTTGACCGCGGTCGCATCATTGATTTCCTCGACGATATCGGTATAGCCCTTTATGATTCGGCCACCGAGGTGCGTCGCCTGCAGGGCAATGCCAGTGACAGATTCCTTGATGTCGTGCAGCCGGCAGACCTGTCGTCATTGCTGCGGCATCTGCCCTTGTGCAGGGCTGTGGCGGTGACGGGGCAGAAGTCGGCTGACGTCATGTGTGCCATCACCGGTGCAGCCATGCCAAAGGTGGGGACGAGCACCGGCTTTGAATACATGGGACGCATGATGCGTCTCTACCGCATGCCGTCGTCATCCCGTGCCTATCCGATGAGGCTCGATGACAAGGCTGCGGTCTATGCCGGCATGTTTGATGAGATATTTGGCAGGCGGCAGTGGCGTACCGCACCGATGAATGGATAAAAGTTGTTAATTTTGCGCCCGTTCAGTGACGGAGCCTGCCACCGGCATTGTCCCGTCGGGTGAGTCCTGTCATGTCATGCAGTCAGAGAGAAGGTAAATGAAAAAACAAAGGATATGAGTTTCAACATCGAACAGAGCGAAAAGAAGCGTGTTGTAATAGTCGGGGGTGGTTTCGGCGGTCTGAGGCTTGCCAACAGACTGCGCAATTCACCCTATCAAGTAGTGTTGATTGATAAAAACAACTACCACCAGTTCCCGCCATTGATTTATCAGATTGCTTCGGCCGGGATTGAGCCGAGTGCCATTGCTTTCCCGTTCAGGAAAATATTCAAGAAATGCCATGATTTCTACTACCGCATGGCCGAGGCACGCGCCATTTTCCCTGATCAGAAGATACTCCAGACATCCATAGGCAAAATCAAGTATGACTATCTGGTGTTTGCTGCCGGCACTACCAGCAACTTCTTCGGCAACAAACATATCGAGGAAGAGGCCATACCGATGAAGACACTCGCCGAAGCCATGGGACTGCGCAATGCTTTGCTCGGCAACCTCGAGCGCAGTGTGACTTGTGCCACCGAGCAGGAACGCCGCGAATTGCTCAACATCGTCATAGTCGGCGGTGGGGCGACCGGTATAGAAATAGCCGGAGCAATAGCCGAAATGCGGCGTTACGTCTTGCCAAAGGACTATCCCGAATTGAAGGGCGAGGAGCTGCATATCTATCTCATCGAGGCGTGCGACCGGCTTTTGTCAGGGATGTCACAGCAATCCTCCCAAAAGGCAAAGGAGTTTCTCGAAGACATGGGCGTCAAAGTGATGCTCAACAAGATGGTCACAGACTATGATGACCATAAGGTAGTGCTCGCCGACGGCACGTCGATACCGACGAGGTCGTTTATCTGGGTCAGCGGTGTGAGGGCCAACACCATAGGGAATATGCCCGAAACTTCGCTCGGGCGCGGCGGTCGCATCAAAGTCGATGCTTACAACCGCGTAGAGGGTATGGACGATGTGTTCTGCATCGGCGACCAATGCATCATGACGGCCGACCCGTCTTACCCCAAAGGCCATCCGCAGCTCGCGCAAGTCGCTATCCAGCAAGGCGGTCTGCTCGCCGACAACCTGCGCAGCATGGCACGTGGCGGGCGGTTGCGTCCGTTCACCTATCGCAATCTCGGCTCGATGGCCACAGTGGGGCGCAACCGTGCCGTGGCAGAGTTTGCTTCGTTCAAGACCCAAGGCTGGATGGCATGGCTGCTTTGGCTCGTCGTCCACCTGCGTTCCATCCTCGGTGTACGCAACCGCATTGCGGTGTTCTTCAGCTGGATATGGGACTATGTCAGCTATGGCCACTCGATCCGTCTCATCGTCTATGCACGCAAAGCCAAGGAAGTGGCAGACCGTGAACGGCGCGAGGCCACGACACACTGGGGCGAAGACCTCATCAAAGCGGGGCAAGGCAAGTGACAATAGCGCGGCGGGATGGTGTCATCC
>DWUP01000147.1 GCA_020012075.1 Candidatus Avibacteroides avistercoris | reverse complement strand
GTGGCGGTAACGGATGCACCTTGCCGCCGACAGCCTCAGGCCGTCGATGATGCTGGCATGGACGAGCTTGTCGGCGAGGATGATTGTCGATGCGTCGGACACTGCGGGCAGGATGCCGATATTCATGTTGTAGCCACTGTTGAAGAGCAGTGCGCTCTCTGTGCCAAACGCCTCCGCGAGGCATTGCTCCAGACATTCGAATTCGTCATAATTGCCCGTCAGCAGCCTTGAGGACGATGATGACATTGCAATGCCCTCACCCGGCAGCGAGTTGATAAAGGTGTCGAACAGGCTGCCGTCGGCCGCAAGGCCCAGATAGTCGTTGGATGAGAGGTTGAGCATGCGGTTGCCATCGACGGTGATATAGTTGCCGTCATGCTCTGCCCGGTGCAGTGTGCGCAGGTTGCCCGAGTGTTCGAGGCGGTCGAGTTCGCTGGAAAAGTATTCGTAGTCTGTCGCAACTCTGTCCATGGTCATAACTCTCCGGCTATTTTGACCATTGCCGACGTGAGCCGGGTGAGGTCTTCTGGGCTGATAATATATTGGGGCATGGTGTAGACAAGCCGCCCGAAGGGGCGCAGCCAGATGCCTTCCTCGACCAGACGTCGCTGGATGCGTGCCATGTCCACCGGTCTTTCGGCCTCGATGGCCCCTATTGCTCCGAGCACGCGCACGTCCCTGATGCCGGGCAGGCGGCGTGCCGGGGCGAGCTGTTCGCGGAGTTGTGTCTCGATGGCTTTGACCTTCTGTTGCCAAGGGCGGGACAGCAGCAGCTTTGTCGAGGCGAGTGCCACGGCGCAGGCCAGAGGGTTGGCCATGAATGTCGGCCCGTGCATGAAGGCATGGGGCGGTGCCGATGATATTGTCAATGCCACTTCGTCGCCGGTGAGTACGGCCGAGAGGGTCATGTAGCCGCCCGTGAGGGCTTTGCCGATGCACATTATGTCGGGTTGCACGCCGGCATGTTCCCAAGCGAACAGCTTGCCGGTGCGCCCGAAGCCGGTGGCTATCTCGTCGAAGATGAGGAGCAGTCCGTGCCGGCGGCAGAGCCCGGCCGCCTCGCGCAGATACTGCGGATGGTAGAAACGCATCCCTCCGGCTCCTTGGACTACGGGTTCGAGGATGAGGGCGGCGAGCTGGTCGGCGTGCCGCTCGATGGTCTGCCTGAGGGGGATGATGTCATCGGGGTCCCACGCGCCGTCGAAGCGGCTTTGGGGCGTGGGGACGAAGTGGCGGACAGGCAGGGATGGGCCGAAGAGGGAGTGCATCCCCGTCACGGGGTCGCAGACCGACATGGCATTCCACGTGTCGCCGTGGTAGCCTGATGTGATGGTCACGAAGTTTGTCCGCTGTGCATTGCCCCGTGCCACTTGGTATTGCACGGCCATCTTCATAGCCACTTCGACGGCGACAGAGCCGCTGTCGGCATAGAAGATGCGTGTCATCGACGGCGGCACTATCTGTAGCAGGAGCTTGCCCAGCTCGATGGCCGGCTCGTGGGTGAGTCCCCCGAACATGACGTGCGACATCTGCCCCAGTTGCCGGCGCACTGCTTCGTCGAGCACGGGATTGCGATAGCCGTGCAATGCGCACCACCACGACGACATGCCCTCGATGAGCTCGGTGCCGTCGGCCAGAGTGATGCGCACGCCCTCGGCACTGCGCACTTTGTAGGTGGGCAGCGGGTCTTTCATCGAGGTGTAGGGATGCCACAGATGCCCGTGGTCGAAGGCATCAAAGTTGGGATTGTCACAATTCATAGCCTGCCTCCTTCACATGCTTTATGTCATCGGCCACTTTAGTCCCGAGCGTGGTGAGCATGTCGCCTACGATGGCGGCATTGACGCCTGCATGTAGTGCCGTCCTGAGTGTGTGTTCGGCCAGCTGCGAGCGTCCCCCGGCGAAGCGGAGTGCGGCGTGCGGATTGACGAAGCGCATCATGGCCACCGTGCGCAATATTTCGTCGGCGGTCATCGGTGCGGCGTGCCCGAGTGGTGTCCCCTTGATGGGTTGCAGCAGGTTGATGGGTATGGACATTATGCCGAGCCTCTTGAGCGCGAAGGCAAACTCCACGCGCTGTGCATTGCTTTCTCCCATCCCTATGATGCCGCCGCTGCACAGTTCCAGTCCTGCCTGCCGTGCGGCGCGGAGGGTGGCAATCTTCTGGTCGGTGGTGTGTGTCGAGCACAGGGTGGGGAAGTAGGATGGTGCCGTCTCGAGGTTGCAGTGATAGCGTGTCACGCCGGCATCGCGGAGCATGGCCATCTCGTCGGCATCGAGCAGTCCGAGCGAAGCGCAGATCGAGAGTCCGGTCTCGGCCTTCAGGCGTCTGACGATGTGGCAAATGGATTCGAGTTCGGTGCCGCGCGGCTTGCGTCCGCTGGTGACTATCGAGAATCGCCTGACACCTTGTGCTTCGTTGTGTTTGGCGAGACGCAGGCAGTCGTCGGCCGTGACCAGCGGGTATTCGTCAATGCCCGTGTCGTGGCGGATGGACTGTGCGCACCACTTGCAGTCCTCGGGGCATCGTCCCGACTTGGCGTTGATGATCGAGCAGAGGTCAAACCTCCGTGCGGCAGCCCTTGCCGTGAGGCTGTGTGCCGCTTCGCACAGTGCGTCGAGTGGTGCGTCAGACATCAGCCATCCCGCTTCGGCGGGCGTGATGCCGTCGGGCGAGAGGGCTTTTTCGGTTATTTCTTTCAGCATAAGTCATTGATCGTTTAGTCTGCCGTGCCACGGTGTCTGCGCCCGCGTGCGGCGGGGCAACGGTCACGACCGTGGCAAGCAGGTGCAAATATAGTGCAAGGCGAGTGCACAGCCAAGGGTGTGAGCTTGCTCACACCCGGCTTTGCCGAGCCGCATCCTGTATTCGTGAAACAAATATAGTGCAAATCCCGGTGCGGTGGTGTCTGATGCCGGCGGCCGCGGGGTCGTATGTTTTTGTCCTTAGGGTCGTATGCTATTGCCCGTTGGGTCGTATGCTATTGCCCGTTGGGTCGTATGCTATTTCCGATAGGGTAGTATGCCATTTCCGATAGGGTAGTATGCCATTGTCCGCGGGGTAGTATGATTCAGACAAAAAATCGCCGTGGCGGTGACACTTTAGTCCCATATTTGGTAAGTTTGCCGACCGAAACAAACTTTCAGGCTATGGCTAAAGTGACCGATAGGGAGAAATCCATCTACAGAGTGACCGTGCTCGGCTCGGTGGTCAATCTGGTGCTGCTGCTGTTCAAGTTCGTGGCGGGCGTCGCGGGGCACAGTGCCGCGATGATAGCCGACGCTGTCCACTCGCTGTCCGACTTCATCACCGACATCATCGTGCTGGTCTTCGTGCGCATATCGTCCAAGCCCGAGGACCGCGGGCATGAGTATGGCCACGGCAAGTATGAGACCCTCGCCACGCTGGTCATAGGCGTGGTGCTGCTGGGTGTGGGCGCGGGCATACTCTACAACGCCCTGACGAGCATCGTCGCGGTGTGCCGTGGCGGCGAAATAGAGTCGCCGGGCGTGATAGCGCTGGTCGCCGCCGCCGTCTCGATAGTGTCCAAGGAGTGGCTCTACCGCTACACGGTCAAGGTGGGCAGGAGTGCCGGCTCGCAGGCCGTCATAGCCAACGCGTGGCACCACCGCAGCGATGCCCTCTCGTCGATAGGCACCACGGTGGGCATCGGCGGGGCATTGCTGCTGGGCAGCCGTTGGGCGGTGCTCGACCCCATAGCGGCGGCCGTGGTGAGCCTCTTCATCATCCGTGCGTCATTCAAGCTCATCGGCCCGGCGGTCAATGAGCTGGTGGACACCGCACTGCCGCACGACACCGAGCAGGAAATCATTGACATAGCGGCATCGGTGCCGGGAGTCATCGAGCCGCACGAACTGCACACCCGCCGCGTGGGCAACGCCTTTGCCATCGAGATGCACATCCTCGTCGATGGGACGATGACGCTCAGCGAGGCGCATGCCATCGCGACGAAGGTCGAGGATGCCATCCATGAGCGCTTCGGCAGCGGGACGCATGTCAGCGTGCATGTCGAACCTTCTGACCATCATGCCGATGACAATGGATAACCGCAAGAAGATATTAATCACCGGTGCGAGCGGCTTCATCGGGGGCTTCATCGTCAGCCGTGCGCTGGACGAGGGCATGGAGGTGTGGGCCGCCGTCCGCGGGTCGAGCAGCCGCGAATGTCTGTCAGACCCCCGCATCAATTTCATCTGTCTCGACCTGTCGGACCCGGCGGGGCTTGAGGCGGCACTGTCAGAGCACACGGCGCGGCATGGGCGGTGGGACATCGTCGTCCACAATGCCGGCGTGACCAAATGCCGCCGGCGTGACGACTTCATGCGCATCAACCGCGATGCCACGCGCCATCTGGCCGGCACGCTGGTCAGACTCGGGGCGGTGCCTGACCAATTCGTCTATATGAGCACGCTCAGTGTCTTCGGCCCCATCCATGAGCGCGACGGGCTCGCCTACACCGAGGACGACCCGCGGTGTCCCGATACTGCCTACGGCAGGAGCAAGGCCGAGGCCGAGGACTATCTGGCTTCGCTCGAGGGTTTCCCATACGTCATCATCCGTCCCACGGGTGTCTATGGCCCGCATGAGCATGACTACTATCTCATGGCACGGTCTGTCGCCGCTCACCTTGACTTCAGTGCGGGGCTGAGGCCGCAGCTGCTCACGTTCATCTATGTGCGCGACTTGGTCGAGGCCATATTCCTCGCCGTCGCCCGCGGTGTGAAGCGGCGCGCCTACAACGTGGCCGACGGGCAGACCTATGACACCACGACTTTCTCGCGCCTGCTGCAGGCCGAGCTGGGCAATCCCCGTGTCGTCCGCTTCGCCTGCCCGCTGCCGCTGCTGCGTGTCATCTCGTGGGTCTCTGAGCATGTCGCCGCCATGAGGGGCAGGGCCGCGACGCTCAACACTGACAAATACCGCATCATGCGTCAGCGCAACTGGCAGTGTGACATCACCCGGCTGCGCACTGAGCTGGGCTTCGAGCCGCGCTATCTGCTGCCCCGCGGGGTGAAGGAGACTGTGGCGTGGTATAAGGCCAACGGCTGGCTGTGACCGCCGCCCGTGTGTGGCGGCTGCGGGGCGGGATGCCGTCCGCGCAGGGTCGTATGTTTTTGTCATTAGGGTAGTATGCTATTGCCCGTATGGTCGTATGCTATTGTCATTAGGGCAGTATGCCATTGCCGTGGCATACAATGCTGTTGCCGCCCGGGCGGGATGCTTTTCCCGCAGGGTGGAGTGGCATCTGTCGCGGCATCGTGCCGCCGGGGATTCATGTCACGAGCAACGGTGAAAAGCTGAGGCGGCACCGCCCGTCAGGTGTGGGTGGTGCCGCCTCGGTGTCTGTGTGGTGACGTGCGGTCACTTGGACAGTTCGCGCGAGCGTTCGCCGAGGTATCCTCCGTGATGGCGCAGCGAATATTCGTGTATGGTGAATCCTGTCTTGCGCATCGTCTCTACCACGAGGATGTCGCCCATGACCGTCATTGTCGTGGTCGAAGTGGTGGGTGTCATGCCGAGCGGGCATACCTCGCGGGGGTTGCCCGTGTGGAGGCAGATGTCGGCTTCTTTGGCCAGCGGGCTGTCGGCGTTGCCGGTGATGACGATGAACTTCAGTCCGGGATTGAGCTTGTGTGCCAGATGTGTGAGTTCTACGATTTCGCGTGTTTTGCCCGAGTTGGAGATGAGCAGCAGCAGGTCGTTGCGCTGCAGGATGCCGAGGTCGCCGTGCTGTGCCTCGCTGGGATGGAGGAAGACGGCGGGTATGCCTGTCGAGCAGAAGGTGGTCGCGATGTTCATGGCTATTTGTCCTGCCTTTCCCATCCCCGAGGTGACGAGCTTGCCGCCCTTGGTGTGCACCTGTTCGACTATCAGGTCCACGGCTTTCTCATAGTTGTCATTGACCGGTATGTTTAGTATTGCTGCCGCTTCGTCTTGGAGCAGCTGTTTGATGCTATCTGTCATAATCTTGCAGTGATGTGATGATTTCGTCGATGTCGTGCGCCACGAGCATGTATTTGTCGAGCCCGTGCCGCAGGAAATGCTCATCCGACAGGGTCGTCATGAGCCTTATGAGCGGGTCGTAGAAGCCGTCTATGTCATAGAGCAGCACCCTCTTGCGATGGTAACCCACCGATGTGGCCGCCATGACCGTAAAGACTTCGTCCATCGTCCCCACGCCGCCGGGCAGTGCGATGACCGCGTCGGCGAGCCTGACCATGCGGTCTTTGCGTGCGCTGAGGTCGGGCACGTTGATTATTTCGTCGCACAGTGTGCTGGCTTTGCCGTCTTCCTCAAACTTGCCGGGCACGATGCCGATGAGCCGCCCGCCCGACGATTTGGCCGCCTCGGCTATGCATCCCATCAGCCCGAGGTCTACCCCGCCATAGATGAGTGTCTTGCCGGTGCTGCCTATCCAACGTCCCAGCCGGCGGGCGGCTTCGAAGTAGGAGGGGCGGATGCCGTCGCACGCCGAACAGAAGACGCAGATGTTGCTTATTTTGTCTCTATTGTCAGTCATAGGCAGTTGCAAATATCTGTTTTTTCCAATAAATGACAATATGTTTTTATCTAATTTTGCGGCCTGTGATGTTTTGACCTGATATGGCAGACTATGAGACTTACACCTTGCGCAACGGGCTCAGGCTCATCCATGCTCCCTCGCACGGGGCGGTGACCTACTGCGGACTGTCGGTCGCGGCAGGGTCGCGCGACGAGCGGCCGGCGGAGCAGGGCATGGCACACTTCGTCGAGCACACCATCTTCAAAGGGACTGTGCGGCGCAAGGCATGGCACATACTCAACCGTATGGAGAATGTCGGGGGCGAACTCAATGCTTATACCAACAAGGAGGAGACGGTCATCTATTCGACATTCCTCACCCGGCATCTCGAGAGGGCTATGGAATTGCTGTCTGACATCGTGTTTCACCCCACGTTCCCCCAGCGCGAACTGGACAAGGAGAAAGGTGTCATCATCGACGAGATCAATATGTATGAGGACTCGCCCGCCGAGCTTATCTATGATGAGTTTGAGGCTTTGCTCTTCGACGGGCATCCTTTGGGGCGGGGCATCCTCGGGACACCGGCCACGTTGCAGGGATTCACGTCGGCCGACGTGCTTGACTTCGTGTCGAGATACTATTCGCCGTCCAACATGGTACTCTTCGTGCGCGGCGATGTGGACTTTGCCAGAGTCCGCGCCCTCGCCGTCAAATACTTCGAGCCCGTGGCCGACCACGTTGTCACAAGGGATGCCGGCAAGCTGCCGCCCTACGTCCCATTCCACACCGTCAGGACACGCGACCTGCACCAAGCGCACGTCATGCTGGGATGCCGCGCCTACGATGCACATGACTCACGGCGCACCGCCCTCTATCTTCTGACCAACATACTCGGAGGGCCGGGCATGAACAGCCGCCTCAACGTAGAGTTGCGCGAGAAACGCGGCTTGGTCTACAACGTCGAGGCCAACCTTGTCTCCTATAAGGATACGGGGACTTTCACCATCTATTTCGCCTCGGATGCCAAAGACTGCGGCCATTGCCTCGACATCGTGCGGCGCCAGCTGCAACTGCTGCGTGACAAGCGCCTCGGGACAATGTCACTCGCGATGGCAAAGAAACAGCTCATCGGCCAGATAGGTGTGGCGTCGGACAACAATGAAAACTGTGCCCTCGACATGGCCAAGTCCTATCTCCACTATGGCAAGGTGAACAGTGCCGAGGAAATCTTTGCGAGAATCGAATCGGTGTCGGTCGATGACGTGCTCATGGTAGCCAATGACAGGCTCGACGAGGGCAGGCTTTCGCTGCTTGCCTATGACCCGGGAGGCCAGGTCACTGCCCGTCTCCGCGCCGTTCAAGCCTCAAGGCCAGCCTGATGGCAAACCACACGTGCATCATCGTGGCATCGACGGCCCCGTAATGGCGGCACATGATGCGGTAGCGCTCGATGAGCGAGGCGCGGTGGTTGCGTGTAGTCATCCCCTCGTTGCAATAGTCGATGAGTGTCATGCGTGTGTCGTGTATGCCATGTGCCTTGCGCATCATCCTGATGCACCAGTCAAAGTCAGAAGAGAAGCGGTAGCGTGTGTCGTAGGGTTCGGCGATGCGGCGTGCCGCGAAGAATGCCTGATGGCAGACCATCATGCCGTGGCGGAAGCTGCGCCAAGTCAGATGCGCCGGTGCCTTGTGCCTGCGCATCGAGATGAAATGACCATGCCGGTCGACCAGTGCGGTCTCGCCATAGAGGATGTCGGGCAATTCCTTCAGTCCGTGCAGACCATGCACCATGCCGGCCAGTGTGTCATCCTCGTGGAGGCTGTCCCCGGCGTTGAGGAAGCACAGATAATCTCCCGTGGCGAGTGCCATGCCCTTGTTCATTGCATAGTACAGTCCTTCGTCGGGCTCAGAGACTATGTGGTCGATGCGGTCGGCATATCGGCGCACGATGTCCATTGTCCCGTCGGTCGATGCGCCGTCGATGACGATATACTCTATGTTGTGATAGGTCTGTGTGATGACACTCATGATCGTTTCCTCGACGCATTGGCGGGCGTTGTAGGTGACGGTGATGACCGAGAACTTAGGCATCAGTCTTGTCAGCATTGTGTCTGGTGTTATTCTTGTTTGACTTGGTGGGCCGGACGTCCAGAGGTTTCAGCCCGAGTCGCTGCATGATGCGTGCCGGGTGTTTCCATCCTCCGAATGCCAGCACATAGCGCCGTGTGTCGTGCACCCACTTGTTGAAGTCTTTGGGCGGGAGGGCTTTGGCCAGCAGGCCGCGTTCTGTCTCCAGCATGTGCATGAATCTGACGTAGCGCATGGCTTTGATCCGCTCGCCAGACAGGTAGTTGTTTTCGGCAAACTCATTGAAGTTGCGGCGCACATACTCCAGTTCGAGTGCCGTTGTCTTGACCGGGTCGTCAGACGGCTCGATGTCTGTCTCGTGCACGAGCGGTGTGATGAAGAGTGGGTGTGGTGTCGTCTCGACCCGCTCTGCACCGATGACGGCGCGGGCAAAGAAGTCGAAGTCGGGGTCGCTGAGCCGTGGGTCGAAGCGCATGAGGTGTTCCTTGAGGTATTCCGACCTGATCATGTTGGCATAGTTGCCCGTGGCGAGCTGCATCCTGCCGCCTATGGCTTTGATATATTCGCCGCCGTTGGGCCTGTCGCCTGCCTTGGGCATCCGCACCATTCGTTGCCGTTTGTGGTTGGCTTCGTCGCGCAGCATGTAGGACAGTTGCAGGACGTCCGCTCCGCTCCCGGCCGCCGCCCGGTAGGCCAGTTGCAGGCCGTAGGGCAGCAGTTCCTGATCCTGATTGACGAAGAGTGTGTAGGTCCCCTGTATCTGGCGGATGGCCTTGTTGCGTGAGTTGGCGAGTCCCTTGTATTTCTGTTCAAAGAGTTTGATGCCCTTGTTGCTGCTGGCGAACTGCTTGATTGCTTTGCTTGCTCCGTCGTCAGAGCCGTCGTTGAGCAGCACTATTTCGGTCGTCAGCCCCGGTTGGCGCATGAGTGACTTGAGGCATCTCTCGACCTGCGGCCAGTCGTTGCGTGCTATGACGATGATTGTCACGTCTGTCTTCTTTCTCATTGATGGGATGCGGTGCTTAGTGATTTTTCGTAAATGTCGATATAGCGGCGCGCCACGGTCATCTGGTCATAGCACTCGCGCACTTTCCTGACGGCCGCTTGGCTCAACTCGTCGAGCGAGTCCTGGAAGAGCATCCACTTGATGCCCTTGGCGATGTCGGCGGCAGACTTGTAGCCCGCCACGTAGCCGTTGTGCAGATGGTCGATCATCTCGGGGATTCCTCCCACGTCAAACCCTATGCAGGGCGTGCCGCAGGCCATTGATTCCATCACCATGTTGGGGAGGTTCTCCTCGAGTGACGGTGTGACGAATGTGTCGGCCGCGTTGTAGACCTCGGCCATGCGCCGTGCATCGCTGGTGTAGTCGAGGGTGTGGAGGTCGAATGGCAGCCGCCCGCGCAGTGCGTCGCTGCCCCCGCCGAGGGCGACTACCGCCACATGGCCGGCTTTCTCGGGATATTTGGTGACGAAGATGCGGCATGCCTCGATGAGATAGTCGATGCCCTTGCGCTTGTCGTCGAGCCTCACCGAGCCGAAGAGCACGAGCCGCTTGTCGCCGGGCAGTCCCAGCGCGCGCCGTGCCGCGGCCTTGTCGCGCGGGGCGAAGAGTGTGGTGTCTATCGGGTTGGGGATGGTCACCACCGGGTGTCCTTGCAGCAGCGGGCTGGCCTCGGCGCGGCGGTGCAGCCATTCGCTGCACGCGACGAATGTCAGCCGTCCCGCACGCTCATAGGTGCGCTCCTTGCGCCTGAAGACCCGTGCCGAGAGGTCGCCGTGATGCCCCCACCGCCCGAGGAACGGGCAGCATCCGCACCCGTCGCGATAGGCCTCGCACTCGCGGGCGTGGTGGCAAATGCCCGTGCACGGCCACATGTCGTGCATGGTCCACACTATGGGCTTGCCCGAAGCGATGATGCGCGACAGCCCGGCCAGCGACACGAAGCCCTGATTGACCCAGTGCAGGTGGATGACATCCGCCTCGTCAAACTCGGGGAGTGCCGTGATGTCGATGCCCGTGCTGCCCGTCGAGACGGCAAACAGGTCACGACGGTTGAAGCCGTTGGCGGCGGCGATGCCCAGACGCTCACCCACAAACTTGGCCACATTGACCCACGAGTCGCGCACCGATGTGACGTGCGGCGATGGCGTAGTGCGGTCCCTGACGAGCATCTTGGCCTCGACGCCCGCCAGATTGAGGGCATGGACGAGCCGCCCGGCAGCCACCGCCGCCCCGCCACGGTCCTCAAACGTATTGACTACAAGCACTTTCATCGTCACCCACTGTCACTCGGCCGCCACCATGCGGTGACGGTAGCGCAAAGTTAGGCTTTTTCGCCGAATAGACGTCCGTCGCCCCGCCATTTTGTCCCGCCCGGCGGCGCGTAGCCCGTCGTGCTGCGGCCGCGGGGTCGTATGCCACGCCGATGGCATACGACCCAAGGGGCATTGGCATACAATGCCAAGTGCCATAGCATAGAATGCTAATGCCGTTTGGGTCTGACCCTGTCGCCGTGGCCTGCGGCGGTGCTGGCGTGCCGTCCGCCGGGGCGCGCGGCGGGGCGGACATCCGAATTTTTGACCTGCGGCTTGGCAACTCGGACAATCGGTCGTAACT
>DWUP01000146.1 GCA_020012075.1 Candidatus Avibacteroides avistercoris | reverse complement strand
TTGCCACCGACTGTTATCACATAAGTCCCTCCCGGCAATGCCGAGGCATCAAACGAAGCATCCGTCAGGTAGCCCGACAGCACCATGCGCCCGTCGATGGAGTAGACGCTGTAACGCTCGCCGCCATCGACACCCATGAGCCTTGCGACATCAATCACGGGGCTGGGGTAGACGGTCAAGGCGTCGTCATCGGCTATGATGTCTGACAGTGATGTCGGCGCGGCAGCTACACCGCGCAGCTCGACAATGACATCTTCGGCGCCGGCAGAGCGTATGACGAGCCGGGCCGCATCTTCACCCTCGACATTGGGCGAATAGGTCACGGTCACTGTCCCGCCAGTAGCCGGCAGGATGTCGGCCGACAGGTCGAATACGTCTGAGGTGAGCGACAGGAATATCTCCGAGCCGAGGTTTTCGCCCGCCACGTTGAGCTGCCTTGTCGCGGGGACAGAGCCTATGTTGGCCTCGAATGTCGGGTCAATGGATGCAGTGATGCGCGGCGTACCAACGGATGTGACTGTGAATGTCCCTGCTGCTTCAGACCTCATGGGATAGTTGGTAGTCACCACTCGCGCCTTGTACAGGCTTCCTGCCTCGAGGTCATCGGGCAATGCCCCGGCGATTGTCCCCGAGCCGTCGGTCACCATCGAGGCGATGACTCTCGGTGATGCGAATGAACCCGCCTTGTCTGAAATCTCCAGCCTCACGACATTGGCATCGGCATTGATGTTGGGCACTGACATCGAGCCGGACAGTTCATAGTCCAAAGCAATGACGTCGCCGGGGCTGTAGCTTGTCCTCTGGAGCGTGCCAACCGTCAATGAAGGCTTGTAGACGAGGTGCAGGTCATCGACAATCACCGCATCGTTGGCACTGCCGCCGCCGGGTGTCATGTTGGAACTGAATGTGACGAGCATGAAGTCGGGAGACAACCCGTTGTCCCGATAGTTGAACGGGATGGAAAGTCTCTGCCATCCGCCGCCGTCGGAGCTGTAGTTCATCTCGGCAGTCCCGACCACATGACTGTCTGCATTGGGGTCACTGCCCGACGGGTCGCGGTAGGAGTAGTTGTCATGTATGATGGCCGCCACCCTTGCCAGCGATGAGGCATCGGCAGCAGTGTATTTGACCCACACGGTCAGTGAGTCGGGGCGTGCGTCTATTCGTTCGCTGAACGCTTCGTCGTCGGTCACTGTGAAGTTATGGTTGGCCGCATCGGCCGGCGACATCGAGCCTGCGTTGATGCGGCCCGTAGTGAGATTGCCGTTGGCATTCACGCCAAAGACACTGCCGGTCCATATACGCACACTCTTGCTCCCTGCCGTGCCGGGGCGGACGTCAGACGATTCCTCCATCCTGATGCCTGCCATCGACGCCATGGATGACATGCTGCCTGTCATAGTCCCGAAGCTGTTCCAATCCACAGGCTCATGAGTGTCTCCCGAGCCTTCCCATTCCTCGAAGCCAGAATTGTTGAGCTGGTTGCCTTGGGCATGGCCTGCTGTCGCAGTGGTGAAGGATGTCTCATGTGACTCCACTTCTGTCCCGCCAAACACTGCTGTAACGGTGCATGTATAGGCGGTGGACGGCGCGAGTCCCTCGACAGTGCGGACAGCCGAGGTGACGGGCATCCGGTCGTAGCCGCTGACGGGACTGCCGCCTTGCTTCAATGTGAGGAGATAGGAGTCGGCCTTGTAGGGCTCGTTCCATCTCACTATGGCCGAAGTGCCGGCGATGGCAACAGCTTCCACCACGGGGGTGAAGAGGGTGCGGGCCTGTGTGTAGTCGGATGCTTCGCCCTCCACACCGGCTGCCACTGCCCTGACTGAATAGTTGTAGGACGTAGCCTCGGCAAGTCCGTCTACGGTATATTCCGCCACATCCCCGAGGGCAAGTGCCTCATATCCCGGCACGGTCACGCTGCCACGTCTCAATGTCATGACATATCCCTCAGCACCATCCACCTTCTGCCATCCGGCGGTGAATGACGAAGTGCCGACCTGTGACGCCGTCAGCCCCGTGGGGCGTGCAGGGGTGGACAAGCCTCTGAGGTCTATGGTCACCGTCTCGGCTCCTGAAGCAGACAATGACAGCGCGGCATCATAAGTCCCGAAACCATCGGGCGTGAATGTGACTGTCACCAGCCCGCCGCCGACCGGGAGAGATGACACGTCGATGGAGAATGCCTCACTGCCCGAAATGCCGGCAGTGATGCCTCCGAAGACGTTTGTGCCACTGATGCGCAGCGTCTGTGAGACAGACGAGCCATTGACGACCACAAAATCTTTGGGCGTGTGCGAATAGGTGATGACGGCGCCGTCTGCGGTCGTGACGCTCATCATGTCTGACTGACCGTCTGAGACCACGCCGCCCGCTACCGAGCGGACATAATAGACATAGTCGGTCGCCGGCACGAGATTGGTCACGGCATAGCTTGTCACGTCGCCCGTTGCCAGACCGTTGTAGGAGGGGACCGGCACGCCGTCGGCAGTCTCGACCGTCAGTCTGTAGTCTGTCGCGCCGTCCACGGCTGTCCAGTGTGCAGTGAAGCCCGAGTTGGTGACATCGCTTGCCTCAAGTACCTCTGGTGCGGGCAGCGAATTGATGCCATACAGGGGGATGATGAGTGGACTGAGATAGGGAGACTCCATGACCAATGTGTCGCGTGACTCGCCGATGGCAAGCGGCGAATAAGTGACTTCGAGCATGATGGGTGAGGTCTCGCCGGCCGGGATGACCTCATCAGAGAGCGAGAACTCTCCACCGTGCTTCAGACTCAGGGTGACATCGCCGGCGAGATACTCTGTCGTCACCTCTGTTGCCTGCGACACTGCACTCCCGGCCGTCGTGGAGAATGTCCCGAAGCTCCCGGCCTCGACCGACGGGACATGGAGTGTCACCGCTACGGCTTCGGATGCGGCTGACACCATATCGCTGTTCCTCGCCTTGACGTTATACGAATAGGTCATCCCGGGTTGCAGTCCATCGACCAGCCGGCTGCTGCCACGGCATACGAGGTCAGAATAGCCGGGCAGCACCTCGGAGTCTTGGGTGACCGTCAGGAGATATTCGAAGTCGAGCGGTGCTTCCCAGTTGGCGACAAACGAGGTGGATGTGACATCTGTCGCCCCGCCCGCCACGGGTGTCGATGGCATGATGCGGCCGTCGAGTGCGACAGTCTCGCTGTTGTCGGCATAGCCTGTGTCGGCAATAGTCAGCCGTGCCTCCGCCGAGACGGCAGACGTGGGACGGTAGGTCACCGACACCCTCACAGTGCCTGCGCCCAATGCTTCGTCACGGGTGACTGTCGATGGCGTGACCGTGAAGTCCGGGTCGGAACATGACAGGTGCAAGTCGCCCTTGAGGTTGGTCACGGCGAGGTCAAACTCCTTGGTCTGTGTCATCCCGGCCTCGGTCTCAAACGACAGGCTGCCTGCCGATGCCGCGATGGCCTTGCCGATATAGATGTTTCTGACATAACCTATTTTGGTCCAAATGTCACCGAATTTGTAGTCGGCGCTGTACCAGAAGCGTATGTAGCGCGTCTCCGGCTTGAGCAATGATGAGAGGTCTGTCCAGCTCGTCGGCGGGTCAGTGACGAGAATGTCCGTCCATGCGGACTTGTCGGGGCTCTCCTGAAAGCCCATTTCACGGTTTTTTCCGTAGCTGTTGCGCGTGTATTGCAGCGTCAGGCGTCCCGGCACGCCGTCTATGGCCATGGTGAAAGCACCCCATCCGTCCCCGGTTCTGATTTCTGCACCGTCAGCAGAGGTGTTGTCCTTGCTGATGAAAATGTTGTTGTCATAGAAGGTGTCCTCGTTCACAGTCAATGGCAGCAGTCCCTGCGCCATTGCCGGTGTCAAGGCACAAACGACGGCAACGGCCGCCGCAATGCGTCTGAGTAATCTCATGGGTTGTCGTTTTTAGATTTTAGTTTAGTTTCTGCGTGCAAAGTTAATATTTTCTTGACAAAATGACAAATATGGCGCAGCCGCGGCATCGGCTCTCGTCGTGCCGGCGACAGAGGGTTGCCGCCGCGGCATTGCTTGATGCCCTGGTTTCTTAGGTTAGAGATATATATTTTTAGGTTAAATCTATATATCTCTAACCTAAAAATATATAGATTTAGCCTAAGAAAAAGAGACGGCATCAGTTGCCGTCCGCTCAGCAACTGATGCCGTCATCCCGGTGTGGGTGTGCCGGCCTGTCAGTCCAGCTCGACGACGGTGATGCCTGCCCCGCCAAACTGCACGTGCTCGTCGCGGTAGGACTTTACGCCGGGGACTGTGTCGAGGTATTGGCGTATGAGTGTGCGGAGGATGCCTCCCCCGGTGCCGTGCAGGATGCGCACCCGTGTGGCCCCGACCTGTATGGCATCGTCGATGAAGTAGGTGACGGCCTGCACTGCCTCGTCGCCCCGCATCCCGCGCACGTCGATGTCTTGGCTGAAATTGAGCTGCTTGTCGTGCATCTCCTCTTGTGTCCGCCGGGTGAGGAATGATGTCGCCTTCTGGCTGTCCCGGCTTTTGTCGGGCGGCGTTGCGCGTTCGAGCCTGTCGGCCTTGACGGTGACTTCGACCATGCCATATTGCACCCGCGCCGTCTTGCCTTGCAGTGCGATGATGCGTCCTGTGCCCGTCTGTCCCTTGAGCTTCACATAGTCGCCTTCGGCCAGTGGCTGCTCGGGGGCGGGCTTGGCTCCGGCCGATGTCGGCTGCGCCGTTTTCACCTTTTTCCCTTTGCGTTCCTGCCTGCGGCGCAGCTGTTCCATCTTGCGGACTATGGCCTCCTCGCGCTCGTCATCTCCCTGCCGGGTCTCGATGTCGGCTTTCAGCTGCTCGATCTGTTGCCTCGCTTGCCGTGTTGCTTCCCTCTCGGCCTGTGCTTTCTTTATTTGGCTGATGGTGTTTTCTATGGTGGCATTCGAGCGACGGATTATCTCTGCGGCCTCTTCCTTTGCCCGCTCGATTATCTCGCGTTTTGCGCTGCGCAGCTCTTCAATTTGCTTTTCGTAGGCGGCGATTATATCCTCCATCTGTTTCTCGCGTTGGCGGATGTTCTGCCGTTTGTTTTCCCAGTAGCGTCGGTCGCGGATGATGTCCTGTATGTATTTGTCTGCATTGACATAGTCACTGCCCACGATGTCCGAAGCCTCTCTGATTACATCCTCGGGGAGGCCGGTCTTGCGTGCTATCTCTATTGCGAATGAGCTGCCGGGATTACCGATGCGCAGCTGGAAGAGCGGTTTCATCAGCTGCCGGTCGTAGAGCATCGCCCCGTTGATCACGCCCTCGTGGTCGTCAGCGAAGTGCTTGAGATTCTGGTAGTGGGTGGTTATGATGCCGAATGTCTTGTTGTCGTTGAAGCGTCGCAGCACTGCCTCGGCTATCGCTCCTCCTATCTGTGGCTCGGTGCCGCCGCCAAACTCGTCGATGAGCAGCAGGCTGCGCGGGTCACAGTGGCGTATCATGACTTTCATGTTGAGCAGGTGCGACGAATAGGTGCTGAGGTCGTTCTCGATGGACTGCTCGTCACCGATGTCGATGAAGATACTTTCGAATATTCCCGCCCTGCTGTCGGGGGCCATGGTGACGGGGATGCCGCATTGCAGCATGTATTGCAGTATGCCGACGGTCTTGAGGCACACCGACTTGCCTCCGGCATTGGGGCCTGAGATGACGAGGATGCGCCTGTCACCGTCCAGCCCGATGTCGAGCGGCACTATCTGTTTGCCCTGTTTGGCAAGGGCGAGCATTAGCAGCGGGTGGCGTGCCATCGACCAGTCGATGAGGCAACGGCCGGTGATGTGTGGCTTGACGGCTCCCATGTCGTGCGCCATGGCTGCTTTGGCACGGGTGAAGTCTATCGTCGCCAGATAGTCATAGGCGTCGTTCAGTTCGGGCAGCGACGGCCGCAGATGGTCGGCAAAGACGGTGAGTATGCGGATTACCTCGCGCCTCTCTTCACGCTCGAGTTCACGGACGCGGTTGTTGGCTTCGACTACTTCTGTCGGTTCGATATAGACTGTCTTGCCCGTGGCCGACTCGTCATGCACGATGCCGCGTATTTTCTTCTTCATTCCCGGTGCTATCGGGATGACCAGCCGTCCGTCGCGCACCGAGGGTGAGGCTTCCTTGTCCACCAGTCCGTCGGCTTTCGCCTGACGCAATATCGAGTTGAGACTGCGGGAGATGCCTGCCACAGCGTTCTCGAGCTCGTGTCTGATGCTGTCTCTTATACACATCTGACGCTGCCGACGAT